>CAZUCT010000270.1:0-9554 GCA_964619285.1 uncultured bacterium
GAACTGGAAGGAGCCGACTCCCCAGGTTGAAGCTTTCCAGCAAGCCGCAAAACTGGCATTACCAGGTTTTACCAGGTTTTGCCTCCATTGTTGAGGTATTGTACAGCAGGAAAGCAACACTGGCATGAGGACTGCCAATTTGCCAAGATAAAGATGTAGGTTAAGTGCGAGGAATGCAATGAGCTTTTCGATTGAATCAATGTACAACTGGTATAGGAATAGTATTCGCAATCCTAAATATCGCTGGTGGATTGTTTTGGGAACTTTGGCTTATTTATTTAGCCCCATCGATATCGCTCCAGATTTTATACCCATAGCGGGGCAAATTGACGATATTGCTTTGGTGACGTTGATGGTGGTGGAGGTGTCTCAGATGGCGATCGAGTATTTTAAATCTCGTCAGGTTTCCCAGGGGACTGCTAAGTAGGTATGCAAAAATATTTGCAGAAAAATTTGCCCGTAGAACGCGGCTATTGCCTGTTCGGTATGTAATTAATTTTGCACAGGTACTTAGGGACTTGTAATTTAATAAGATACCGATGTTGGGTGGAGGTTCGCGCGCGCCCTACCTACAAGAGACTGGTAGTTTATTTTTGCACAAGTCCCTTACCTTTTTATTTTGGAGAGGTCTATTTATCGCGCTTTGCGATTACTGGGAACTGGACCGTTTATCGCGCTTTGCGATCGCTACGAACGCCCTTGACAAAACCTTTTTTAAATGTTATAATCGAATCGATGAGGAAGAACTGCCTACCTATCTGGGGGGTTAGACCCCCTGGCCCTGTTCGTAGCGATCGCTTTAGCGATAAGCGGCCCAATCGCTAAAGCGATTACTACGAACTATATTTTAATGGTGGTGGTGGCGGTCGTCGCCGTGATGGTGGTGATGGTGATGGTCGCGAGTTGCCCGCGCTTGGGTTGCCGCCAAGGAGGGATTAACGGCGATCGCGCTCTCGCTAAATAACGCCTCAATCTGCGGGTCCGCCCACTCTGCCGCCATCTGCAAAAACTCGGGGCGATCGTTAACGCACTCCAACTGCCGATAAGTTACCTCTGGATGCTTGCCGCGCAAAGCTTCGATAATATGTTCTACGTCCAACAAAGTCTCGTGATTTTCCGTGGCAAAACCGATAGGCATAAAAATAATCGCCGTCGCCCCCAAATCGATAAGATTTTTCGCCGCCGTCTTCGCGTCCGGTTGCGTCCACTCGATTAACGGCGTGTCGTGGTTCAACCAGCCCACCGAAATCAAAGGATAGCGATACATCAAACGTTGCCGCACTAACTCGTAAAGCGCTTGACTTTCATCGATACCGGAAGTAAATCCTTTAGCTTTGTGAGGGCAACCGTGATTCATCAAGACGATGCCAATTTGAGAAGGCAAATGAGCCACCGCCAAATCGTTAGCTATCTGCTCTTCTACCATTTTGGCAGTTAAATCGATATAAGCCGGTTCGTTATAAAACGAAGGAATATAACGCTGTCCCTTAACCCAATGTTCGCTACCGTCCGCCAATTTAACTAAAGCCTTGTTAGCTTGTTCCACCGCAATACCGCTGGTGAAAATCGAATCGACCACTAACAAAGGATAAATCAATAGCTTGTCGAACCCTTGGTTTTTGACTTGTTCTAACACTTGTTCCGGCAAAAATGGGACGCAGAAGTTAAAAGCTTTAAAAACCTTAACGCGATCGCCCCATTTCTCCTGTAAATGTTTTTCAATTCCCGCCCGTTGCCGTTCAAAAATGGCATTGTGGGGGGAGATAAAATTATCGTGTTGGTGACTCCATTCGTGAAGGTCAAAAACTGCCAATAACTTCGCCAAAGGCGGATATATCCAAGTAGGAACCGGCGCAAATTTAGCAGTTAATAAATTTAAAGCTTGCTCGTTATAATTGGCAAAATCCTCATAACTTTCGACCTCGCCATAACCCATTAATAATACCGCCACGCGGTCCGAGTTATTGGGGCTTAAAGAGGTGGGTTGTTGAACTTTTTCGGGGGTTGCAACCACTGTAAAATTCCTCTAATCATTAAGTACCCTTATAGTTTAACATCCCCAAGGGGGGGAGGGGGATTTGGCAAACAGGCAAGATGCCTGTTCTACGGGAGATTGGGCGACAAACAGGTAAGATGCCCGTTCTACGGGAGATTTATTAATAATTAACAATTAACAACTAATGTCCATTATTATTTGTCCGGGCTTTCATGGCCTAGAGTTAACCGAAGGCTTTTTAGAGGGATTAGGGGCCGACTGGCGAAAGCTAGAGGAGTCGGGGGATTTGCTGATTTTTCCCGTGGAAGCTTATGCGCCCTATTCCGCTTTTGACATTTTCAATTTTTTATGTTATGCCAAACCGCCAAGCTCCGAAAAGGGGACAGAAACGGGACTATTATTTATTAGTTTCAGCGCCGGGGTCGTCGGGGCCATTGGCGCGGCCTGGAGTTGGCGGCGGATGGGCCGCAGGGTCAAAGCCTTTATTGCTGCCGACGGTTGGGGCGTGCCCCTGGGGGGGGATTTTCCCATCTACCGGATGAGCCACGATCGCTTTACTCATTGGAGTTCGGCCTTGTTGGGGGGGGGGCCGGAGAGTTTTTATGCCGATCCGGCAGTGGAACATCTAGACTTGTGGCGATCGCCCCAAACGGCCTGGGGTTGGCAGTTAAACGACAGTGGCGGTCTAAAAAGTGCATCTCCAGCAACGGCGGCGGAGTTTGTTAATAATATCTTAAAAAAATATGGAGAATTAGGTTAAGAGGTTTACAATTAAAAATGCTAAAAAACGAGGCAAGAAAAGCGATGAAATTAGAAGAGAAAAAATCTTATGTTAACGTTAACGGAGTCGAGCATTATTACGAGTGGATAAAATCTCCAGAAGACGATGGAACTGCCAAATCAGTGATGGTATTTATGCACGGTTGGGGAGGTTCTGGGAGGTATTGGGAAAGTACGGCAAGGGCGCTTGCCGATAAATTTGATTGTTTGATTTACGACTTGCGAGGGTTTGGGAGAACCCTCTTATCTCCAGAATCAAAATCCCCAGAAGAACGCTACGAACTCAAAGGTTATGCAGAAGATTTAGCCGGGTTGTTAGATGCTTTAAAGTTAGAGAAAGTTTATTTAAACGCTCATTCTTTAGGAGGTTCGATCGCCGTCTTATTTCTTAACCTCTATCCAGAGAGAGTAGAGCGATGCATTCTTACTTGCAGCGGCGTTTTTGAATACGACGAAAATGCCTTTAACGCCTTCCACCAATTCAGTCGTTATGTAGTCGCATTTCGCCCCAAATGGTTAGGGCAAATTCCCTTGATGGATAAGCTATTTATGGCGCGATTTTTGCATAAAGATTTACCCGGAGAAATCAGTCAGGCTTTTTTAGAAGATTTTCTCTTGGCCGACTTCGATGCAGCTTATGGAACTGTCTTGACTTCCGTCAGTAAAGAAGCCACCGAATGGCTGCCCTTAGAGTTTAAAAAACTGACAGTTCCGACCTTATTAGTTTCTGGGGAATACGACCAAATTATTCCGGCAAAAATGGGAAAAATGGCAGCAGAATCAAACGAAAAAATAGAGTATTTGATGATAAAATCTACAGCACACTTTCCCATGCTCGAAGATGCCGACACTTATTTACAAGCGGTCCGTAAATTTTTAAAAGTAGATTGTTAATTGTTAATTATTAATTGTTAATTATTAATCAAGGGGAGAAAGGGAGGAGGGGTGAAATTCCCTTTACCCATTACCCATTACCAATTAACAATTAATTCAGTAGAAATACGGGTTGCGTTGGAAAATAAATTAAGATAAGATGTAAGGGTTCTAAATGGTGGTTGAAGTTAATTAATAAAATCATAGCGCAACTGAGGGGGAGCGCGACGATTTGGAGTGCTAAATAGTTCCTGATTTAGAAACTGAAAGAGTGTATCTACTAAAAAACACTCATTGGAAAGATTAAAAATGCCCCTGACTAACACCTGGAAAAAATCCCTAGCTAAATCTCTGGTATTTATCGACTCTAATTTAGAAGAGTACCAATTCCTAGCAGATGGAGTTCATCAAAACGCAGAAGTTATAATCCTAAATCCTGCCCGAAATGGCATCGAACAAATTAACGAAGCCATCCAGAACTTTGCCTCGGAAAAAATCGGCAAAGAAAAAGGTTTAATCGAGGCAATTCAGATATTTTGTCACGGCAGTCCTGGCAGCCTGCAATTGGGAAATAGTTTCCTCAATTCAGACAATTTAGAATCTTATGGCCAAATCCTATCTTCTTGGAAAAGCGCCCTAACAAATAAAGCCAATATTTTGCTTTATGGCTGTCGGGTAGCGGCGGATATCGGTGCAGAATTTGTTAGCAAACTCCAGGAAATAATAGGAGTAAATATTGCTGCTTCGGTTAACTTAACGGGGAGCAGTAAATTAGGAGGAAATTGGGATTTAGAATTTACCACCGGGGAGATTTTAGTTCCCATTGCTTTAACAGAAATAGCGCAAGAAAATTACCCGGGAGTTTTAGCGACTCTAACGGTAACGAATAGCAACGACAGCGGGGCGGGTTCTTTAAGAGAAGCGATCGCCACTGCAGTTGCAGGAGATACAATTAAATTCGCCCGCAGTTTGGCAAACCAGACAATAACCCTAAACTCCGGTCAATTAGACATAGATAAAGACTTAATAATTGATGGAGAAAATGCGGCGGGTTTAACTATCAGCGGCAATAATGCCAGTCGGATTTTCGAGACTGCTTCGGAAATAAGCTTTACTCTCAGAAATCTAATTATCGCTAACGGCAAAACCACCCAGTCGGGAGAAGCGGGAGCGGGAGCGGGTATTAAGACGGGAAATTCTACCACATTAGTAGTAGAAAATAGCGAGTTTAATAACAATACTGCTGGCGGAGAAGGTGGGGGTGCTATTTTTGCCGGGTTTCAAGGAAACACGACGATAATTAATAGCAAGTTCGACAGTAACGACGGTACGCAAGATAACAACGAGCGCGGTGGAGGAGCGATCGCTACTAAAAGCGATGGCACTTTGACAGTAAGAAACAGCGAATTTACTAATAACAAAGGAATTAACGGTGGAGCTATCAACCACCTTTTAGGCGGTCTGACGGTAGAAAATTCAAGATTTCTCAATAACGAAGCAACGGCCCAAAGCTCGAACACGGGTATATTTGGTTTGGGAGGAGCGATCGCTACCGACGGAGCAAATGCCTCGGGACCGGATTTCGGGCCGGGTTCTGAAGGAGGAGAAATTATCGTTCGCGGCAGTTACTTTGAAGGCAACCGCGCTCTCAACGGTGGCGCTGCCAATTTATTTGCCTATCAGGCAGATAAAGTAATTGTGGAAAATAGTTCCTTTGTGGCAAATACCGCCATTAACACGTCCGCAGGTGGTGGCAACGGCGGCGGCATTCGCCACGACAACAGCGAGTTTGCGATTACCAATACTACCTTTAGCGAAAATGTCGCGGACGTTCAAGGTGGCGGTGTCTGGGTGGACGATAAATCCCCTAGCAAGATTACTAATAGTACCTTTTCTGGTAACAGGGTCGGAGACGAAGCGACCAAGGAAGGTTTGGGCGGCGGGATGACTATCTTCTCCCAAGCAGAAATTATTAACTCTACTTTTGCCGATAATTTTTCTGGCGGTCATAGCGCGGCAATGTTCTCGGGGGAGCAACAGCAGATAACGGTGGCCAACACAATTTTCGACAATAATACAATTGGAGAGTCGTTTCCAACTCTTGAGAATACCAACCGCCAATTAATTGACGGAGGAAATAATCTGCAATCTCCGCCCGTACAAACTGTTAATAATTTAGATGATGCCAAAGTAACGGCGAATATAACTGTTGCCGACCCCCAACTGGGAGAACTCCAAGAAATAAACGGTGCGTTAGTTCGTCCTTTGCAAGTTGGAAGTCCTGCCATCGATGCGGGCACTAACGCTAACGCGCCAACGACAGACCAACGGGGTCAACAACGACCTGTGGATGGGGATGGCAATGGTAGCGAAGTTACGGATATTGGCGCTTATGAATTTGTTAATGAGACTCTTCCGTCAAAGGTGGTAACTAATACCAACGACAGGGGGGCGGGTTCGTTAAGGGAGGCGATCGCCTCCGCCGAAACTGGAGATACAATTACTTTTGATTCCAGTTTAGCTAATCAAACTATAACCCTAACCTCGGGTCAATTAGAAATAGATAAAGACTTAATCATTGATGGAGTCGATGCGGCGGGTTTAACTATCAGCGGGAATAACGCCAGTCGGATTTTCGAGACAGGTTTTCAAACAAACGTTACTCTCAGAAATTTAACCATTGCCAACGGCAAAACCACCCAGTCGGGAGAAGCGGGAAACGGAGGAGGAATTAGAACTGGTTTTGAAAGTAGTTTAACCGTAGAAAACAGCGCGTTTAATAACAACGTCACCTCGGGAGAAGGTGGAGGTGCAATTTGGGCTGCCAATAGCACTAATACCACAATTATTAACAGTAAATTTGACGGCAACGATGCTACTATTGGCAAAAGCGAGCGCGGTGGGGGAGCAATTGTTACTAACGGGTTTGCCGTTTTAACCGTCCAAAACAGCGAGTTTACTAATAATAAAGGAATTAACGGCGGTGCCATCAATACTCCTTCCACTGCTTTGACAGTAGAAAACTCGACATTTATCAATAACGACACCACGGCGGGAACAGAAATAGCGAGCAGTACCAGTTCTCCAAGGGGGTTCGGCGGTGCGATCTATACCGATGGCGTTTCTGCCAGTTTTGGCGGCGATAACGGCACGATCGCCATTCGCAACAGTTTGTTTGAAAATAACAAAGGTGTGGGTTCTGGTGGTGCGGCGTTTTTGTTTGCTTATCCGGGGGATAATGTAATTATTGAAGATACTCGGGTTCTCAATAATTCGGTCGTTTTCAACAATCTAGAACAAGCTTACGGCGGTGGCATCAGAGTGGGTACTGGAACCAGTAGCATTAACCGTACTACCCCGGTTCAGTATGACATTACTAATACTACTTTTGCAGGCAATACTGCGGAGTCCCAGGGCGGGGGTTTGTGGATTGACAGAAAGTTAGATTTAACTAGAGTCGATATTGTCAACAGTACCTTTTCCGAGAATAAGGCAGAGAATCCAGATGGCACCGTTGGTTTGGGTGGAGCGATCGCTACTTTTGCGCCAACTACGATAACAAATTCCACCATTGCCAACAATAGCGCGGCGCAATTATCGGGAGCTATTTACACGACGGAAACTACGGGTTTGACTCCCGATGTCGAAGTCACCAATACGATTTTTGATAGCAACACTGCCGCTAACGAAAATGGCACCGACCAACAAACCAACATTCAATTAATCGATGGAGGAGGCAACTTACAATTTCCAGGAGTTGGGGGTAATGCCGAGGAATTGGTAACGGCAAATATTAAAATTGGCAACCCCCAACTGGGAGAATTGCAAGAGATTAACGGTGTGTTAGTTCGTCCTTTGGGGGCAGGAAGTCCCGCCATCGATGGGGGCACTAACACCGATGCCCCGGCAACTGACCAACGAGGTCAGCAACGACCTGTGGATGGGGATGGCAACGGCAGCCAAATTACAGATGTCGGCGCTTATGAATTTGTCGATAGTACCGTTCCGGAAAATAACCCTCCCACCGTTGCCAACAACCGAACTTTAACTCTCAAGGAAGGGGCAACTTCTACTATTACCACTAATCGACTGCAAGTCACCGATGCGGACGGCGATCCGATTACATTTGACATCAACGAGCTGCCAGACAACGGTACTTTAAAACTGAATAATACTAACCTGACCGCCAGCGATAGCTTCACTCAAGCGGATATAGATAGCGGAAAGGTTAGCTATTCCCATAACGGCAGCGAAACTACCCGGGATAGTTTTAGCTTATCTGCCAGGGACGGCAGTGGAGGGAATACGGGTAACATCGATGTTAGCGTTCGAGTCGATGCCGTTAACGATCGCCCCAGCAACATCAACCTCAGCAAGAACAGCATCGCCGAAAACAGTCCTCGGGGAAGTTTGGTGGCTTCCCTAAGCACCGTCGATGCAGAGGCCGGCGACACCCACACTTATACTCTAGTTGACGATGCCGGAGGACGGTTTAGCATCGAAGGGGAACAACTCGTAGTAGCAGACGGCAGCAAGTTAGACTTTGAAACCAACCGCCGCCATAACATTACAATTACTACCACCGACAGCGGCACTCCCAGTAAGAGCTTTGAAAAACAACTTACTATCCAAGTCACCGATGTTGAGGAAACTCCGGTAAATAAAGCTCCCACGGATATCGCTCTCGATAACAACAGCATCGCGGAAAACAGCGACAGCGGTGCGGTTATCGGCATCCTATCGACCGCCGATGCCGATGTCGGCGACACCCACACTTATACTCTAGTTGACGATGCCGGAGGACGGTTTAGCATCGAAGGGGAACAACTCGTAGTAGCAGACGGCAGCAAGTTAGACTTTGAAACCAACCGCCGCCATAACATTACAATTACTACCACCGACAGCGGCACTCCCAGTAAGAGCTTGCGGAAATCCTTCACTATCGGAGTTTCCGACGTGGAGGAAGTGCCGCCGGGCCTTAACCTCCAAGGTACCGAGAACGACGATCGCCTCGTTGGCGGCCCAAACCGAGATACCCTTACTGGCGCGGGGGGCAGCGATACCCTCATCGGCAGGGGCGATCGCGACTTCTTGCGCGGCGGCAGCGGTAGCGACATCCTCAACGGAGGAGAAGGCAACGACGTTCTCAACGGCGGTCTCGGTTCGGACGTTATGAGGGGCGGTCTCGGTAACGATCGCTATGTAGCGGACGGCAGCGACGAAATTCTAGAAAACGCCGGCGAGGGCAAAGATACGGTGCAAATTTCCGCCACCTACCGCCTGCCAGATAACTTAGAAAGACTCGTGCTTACTGGCAGCGATAACATCGACGGTACCGGCAACCCCGCAGACAACGCCATCGCCGGCAACGATGCCAATAACAAACTCGTCGGCGCTGCGGGCAACGATACTATCTGGGGCGTTGGCGGTCGCGATACCCTTATCGGCAGTCGCGGTCAGGATATCCTCTTGGGCGGCAGCGGCAACGACTTGTTAGAAGGTCGTCTGGGACGCGATCGCCTCAACGGTAACGCCGGCAACGATACTCTAGTTGGCGGTGCCGGCATCGACACCTTTATCTTTAACACCAACCAGGAGTATCGCCAACAGGAGTTAGGAACGGATGTCATTGCCGACTTTAATAAAGTTCATGGAGACCAAATTCTCTTAGACAGGCGAACCTTTACCGCTATTACCAGCGACAAGGGCGACGGTTTCAGCGTCGATAGCGAATTTGAGACCGTCGATAGCGATGCTGCCGCCGCCCTCTCCGATGCTGTGGTGGTTTACAACCAGGCCAACGGTAACTTATTCTATAACCCTAACGGCAGCAATAACGGTTTGGGCAGTGGCGGTTTGTTTGCCACTTTAACCGATGCGCCGACATTGGAAGAGAGCGATTTTC
>CAZUCT010000271.1:0-9520 GCA_964619285.1 uncultured bacterium
AGCCGCGTTCTACGGGCAAATTTTTCTGCAAATATTTTTGCATACCTACTTAATTGCTAATTGCCCCTGGAGCCATTAACAGCTACTACTTCTGATTTTAAAACATACTTGCGGGGAAAGCCACACCCGGCGATGGCCAGTTTTTTGAGGCTAAAGGATTTTAGCGGGCCAACAGGGGCCATTTTCCGAGGCTCCCTGGCTTGGGCCATTATTCTCAAATGGCCCTTCTTTACTTGGCCCCTAATTCCTAAAATTTTTCGCTCTGCTTGGGCGCTGGGGCCGAATTTTATGTTATAATCGCTGCTGTACCAGTTTGTCAAAATCCTGACAAAAATTTGGTTTAGCTAAAACAAGATTTTTTTCCAGCTTGTCTGCCTTCAAACTAGGGCTTGGAATCAATTGCTAAAGAGCCGGCCTGTGAAACCCGGTAATTCCGGCTTGCGCCGGTTTTCTGAGATACTAGAAACCTTAAATTAACTCGAAAACCATAAGATAATAATTAGTAGTAAATCAAGGAGGGGATAGAAGAGTGTCTGTCGAGACTATTGAAAAACGTTCAACATCAACAGTCCGTAAGCCTGCACCTCGCTATCGAGTTCTGCTCCATAACGATGAATTTAACAGTATGGAGTATGTGGTGCAGGTGTTGTTACAAACGGTGCCGAGTCTGACTCAACCTCAAGCCGTCAGTATTATGATGGAAGCTCATACCAATGGCATAGCTTTGGTGATTACTTGCGCTTTAGAACACGCCGAGTTCTATTGCGAAACTCTGAACAATCACGGCTTAACCAGCACCATCGAACCGGATGAATAAATGGTATTGTTAATTGTTAATTGTTACCGATTAAGAAACCAGGTTTTTTGAAAAAACCTGGTTTCTGGGATAATAAAAAACCTGGTTTCTGGGATACTAAAAAACTGAGTTTTCACGCCAATTACTTGACTGGCTTCCTAGCAATTAGCTATTAGCAATTTTTTTTTAATTTTAACGATGCTTAAATTAAATTTAGGCTTTATAGCCAATTACCCGGCCCCACTAAGGCTGGGAATTTTTGTTTTGACTTTACTTTTAATCTGGTTGCCCTTTACAGTGCCTATTTATTGGTTAGAAACAGATGCTAATAAAATTAATATTTTAACTCTTTCTCTTCTTTATATAGAATTTATTTTTTTGCTCAAATATTGGGGCAAACATATTTACAAACAACCTCAATTATTGCAGAGTTACGGTTTAGAAATAAGCTGGCAAAATTGCCAATTTTTATTCAAAGGTTTAATCATTGGTTTATTGAGTTTATTGGCCTTATTTCTCTTACAAGGAATTTTAGGATGGGTAGTCTGGCAGCCGCCGCCAAGTCAGTTATGGCGGTATATTTTAGAAGGTTTGTTAGTAGCTTGTGGCTTGGGTTTTGCAGAAGAATTGCTCTTTCGAGGTTGGTTGCTGGACGAGTTAGAACGAGATTACGATTTGAAAGTGGCTTTATGGGTTAGCAGCTTAATTTTTGCCCTGCTACATTTTATTAAACCAGTGGCAGAAATTATCCGCACTTTGCCAGAGTTTCCCGCCTTGTTTTTGTTAGGTTTAATTTTGGTTTGGGCGAAACGTTCCACTGTAAGAAATTCCCTTAACCAAACTGTTAGGAAAAAACCAGCACTCCTGGGAATGCCAATGGGGCTTCATGCTGGTTTGATTTGGGGATTCTATATTATTAATGTAGGAGAACTGGTGGAAGATTCCGGCACAGTTTCCCCAGTAATAGTTAGTGTCGATCGCCCTTTAGCTGGTATTATGGGGTTATTGTTTTTAAGCGCGATCGCCCTCTGGATGCGCCAACTTGTAGTTCGTAGTAATCGCTTCAGCGATTAAAAAAGTTCGTAGTAATCGCTTCAGCGATTAAAAAAGTTCGTAGTAATCGCTTCAGCGATTAAAAAAGTTCGTAGTAATCGCTTCAGCGATTAAAAAAGTTCGTAGCTCGCGTTTTTAAAAGTATGAAAAACACCTCTTTACCCCTAATAAAAAACCCCGATCGCTTAAAAAACTTGCTCGCAGAAATTCCCCAGACACCGGGAGTTTATCTAATGAAAGACGAGAGCGATCGCCTCCTTTATATCGGCAAATCAAAAAAACTCCGGTCCCGAGTTCGGTCTTATTTTAGTGACGGGAAAAACCACAGCCACCGCATCAGTTTAATGGTGCAACAAATCGCCGATATCGAATTAATTATCACGGACACGGAAGCGGAAGCTTTAGCGTTAGAAGCCAATCTTATCAAACAACATCAACCTTATTTTAACGTACTCTTAAAAGACGATAAAAAATATCCCTATCTTTGCATTACTTGGTCGGAAGATTACCCCAGAATTTTTATTACTCGCAAGCGGAAAAAAGGAAAAGCAAAAGACCGCTATTACGGTCCTTATGTAGATACTCGTTTGTTGCGGCAAACTTTGCATTTAGTCAAACGCATTTTTCCCCTGCGGCAGCGTCCTCGACCTCTGTTTAAAGACCGCCCCTGTTTGAACTACGATATCGGTCGCTGCCCCGGAGTTTGTCAAAATTTGATTTCTCCAGAAGACTACCATCAAATAATCCAAAAAGTGGGGATGATTTTTCAAGGTCGTTCTGGGGAATTAATCGATATTTTAAAAGTGCAAATGGAGAAAGAAGCGGAGGCGCTGAATTTTGAAAAAGCGGCACTTATTCGCGACCAAATCTCGGGTTTAAAATCTCTGAACGCCGAACAAAAAGTGTCTTTACCCGACGATAGAGTATCCAGAGATGCGATTGCTTTAGCCGCTAACGAACGAACGGCTTCGGTTCAGCTATTCCAAATTCGGGCGGGTCAATTGGTAGGAAGGCTGGGTTTTTTTGCAGAAGTTCCTACTGTTGCTGGGGAAGAAACTCCGGCTACCAAAGAAGAATTGGCAGCGATTTTGCAGCGAGTTTTAGAAGAACATTATCAGACTGTAGATGGGGTAGAAATTCCGACAGAAGTTGTCGTCCAATACGAACTTCCAGAAGCTGAAATGTTGGCGGGTTGGTTGAGGGAAAAGAAGGGAAAAAAAGTGGAAATTATCGCTCCCAAAAAACAGCAAAAGGCCGATTTAATCGATATGGTAGAAAAGAACGCGGAGAGGGAACTGGCGAGGTTGCAAGAAACTCGCTGTCGCAACTATCAAGCGATGGAAGATTTGGCAGAACTTTTGGATTTGCCGGAGTTACCCCGTCGCATCGAAGGTTACGATATTTCCCACATCCAAGGTTCCGATGCGGTAGCTTCCAGGGTAGTATTTATCGACGGTTTGCCGGCGAAACAACACTACCGACATTATAAGATAAAAAACCCGGAAGTAACTGCGGGGCATTCCGACGACTTTGCCAGTATGGCGGAGGTGATTAAACGTCGGTTTCGGGATGGGGAAAATGCGACGGATAAACCGGATTTGGTAATGGTGGATGGGGGGAAAGGTCAACTTTCGGCGGCGGTGGGGGTGTTGGCAGAATTGAATTTATTGGAGGAGATAAAAATTGTGGGTTTGGCAAAACAAAGGGAAGAGATTTTTCTGCCCGGGGAGTCTCTGCCAGCGAGAAGCGATCGCGAACAACCGGGGGTTCAATTATTGCGTCGGTTGCGAGACGAGGCCCATCGGTTCGCGGTGAGTTTCCATCGGGATAAACGCAGTCAAAGAATGAAGCGATCGCGTTTGGATGAAATTCCCGGTTTGGGTTTTGAACGACAAAAGCAATTGTTGGCTCATTTTCATTCGGTGGATTATATTAGAATTGCCACTCCCGAACAACTAAGGGAAGTTCCCGGCATCGGCCCCCATTTGGCAAAAGAGGTGTACAATTATTTTCATCCCTAATTAATATCTCATACTCATACTCATACTCATGCTCATACTCCCAAAAGTATTTTTTTTGAGTAAGAGTAAGAGTATGAGTATGAGGTTGCAAAGCTAATCTGAAATGAACCCACCATTTTAGCTGGTCTAATACTAATACTCATACTCAAAAAATGAAAATAGCAATAATAGGTTGTGGATACGTTGGAGGAGCGATCGCCCGTAGGTGGAGTAACGAAGGTCATACAGTCACCGTCACTACCACCACCCCAGCTCGCCTGCCGGAATTAAAACAAATAGCAGCTCGGGCGTGGACGGTGAAAGGCAACGACTTTAGTGCGTTGATGCAAGTTCTAGCAGAACAAGAGGTAGTATTGTTAAGCGTGGGGGCTCCCTCTCCCGCCGACTACAGAGATAGTTATTTAGTAACTGCCACCAACTTGCTCGCCGCTCTAGAAGAAAGTCCCACCGTCAAGCAGGTAATCTATACTAGCAGCTATTCGGTCTATGGCGACCAAAAGGGCAAGTGGGTGAACGAAAATTCCCCGGTCAACCTCGCCAACGAAAAAGACGAAATTCTTTACAAGACAGAACGGGTATTGTTAGCGGCGGGGAGTCAGTTTCCAGACGCTTTTTTTGCTTCGGGAAATGAAGAAAACCGTCGAAGGGTATGCGTTTTGCGTCTGGGAGGAATTTACGGCCCGGGGCGGGGGTTAGATCGGATTTTCGGTCGCATCGCGGGTAAAACTCGTCCCGGCACTGGGGAATATTTCACCAATTGGGTGCATTTGGATGATATCGTTGGGGCGCTAGAGTTTGCGCGGGCAAACGAGTTGGAAGGGGTTTATAATGTAGTTGGCGACGTGCCGGCGATGGGGCGGGAGTTAGTCGAGGCGGTATGCGATCGCTACAATTTGCCCCAGGTTTCTTGGGAGCCATCTCAACCAGATACGCGAACCTTAAACGTTAAAGTCTCGAACCAGAAGTTAAAAGCGCAAGGTTTCGAGTTCCTTCATCCCGAAGTCATGTCAAGTTTGTAGTAATCGCTTTAGCGATTGTAGATTGTAGTGCCCGCAGCGCACCACTCCATTTTTGGTATCCCAGAAACCCGGTTTTTCCAAAAAACCGGGTTTCACAGACGCGCTCTCTACTGCTTTATTTGTGGTAAATTAAAAATCAGTTATCAAAAATCTCGATTATGCTAACTCGATTAAAAGTTTCTGGTTTTAAAAACCTGGTAGATGTTGATGTTCGCTTTGGGCCGTTCGCTTGCGTGGCAGGGGCAAACGGCACCGGCAAATCTAATCTCTTCGATGGGATTAGATTTTTGAGCGCCCTGGCGGACCTGCCATTAATAGAAGCGGCTTTATCCGTCCGGGATGAAAGCGGCAAAACAGGGGACGTGCGGAGCTTGTTTCATCGGGTGGGAGAGCAATGCGATGAGGAAATGTCTTTTGAAGCTGAGATGATAGTGCCGTCTGAGGGAACGGACGACCTCGGACAGCTTGCTAAAGCTAGCATTACCTTTTTGCGGTATTGCGTGACCCTAGCTTATAGAGGAGGCGATCGCTCGGGCTCGCCGGGAATGCTACAGCTACTCAAAGAAGAATTAGTAGGTATCCCGAGGGATGAAGCCGAGAAAAATTTATTGTTCCAACATAGTTCGCGCTGGCGCAGTTCTGTCGTTCGCGGCGATTTGCCATCGCTATTTATCTCCACCAAGGGCGAGCTAACAAACGCTATTATCGAATTGCATCGAGATGGAGGCAACGGCAGAAGTTTATCGCGTCCGGCGATCGAGCTACCTCGCACCGTGCTTTCGGCTATTAACGGGGCTGAAAATCCCACGGCATTGCTAGCGAGGCGCGAAATGCAGTCTTGGCGTTTGTTACATTTAGAACCTTCTTGTTTGCGGCAACCAGACAAATTTAGCGCCCCCACCAAAATAGCTAGCGATGGCAAACATCTCGCCGCCGCGCTTTACCATTTAGCGCGAACTTTTAAGGCTCCCCATTTGGACGGGCAATCTAAGGATGAAGTTGCCGAAGCTGTTTATGCCGAAATTGCTAATCGTCTGGCACAACTTATTGAGGGTGTAGATAAAGTCTGGATAGATCGCGACGAGGGACGGGAGCTTTTAACTTTAATGATGAAAAGTCGAGACGGTACGTCCTATCCAGCAAGGATACTGTCTGATGGAACTATGCGGTTTTTAGCGCTAGCTGTACTGGAATTAGACTTAGAAGCGCAAGAACTTCTTTGTGTAGAAGAGCCAGAAAACGGCATCCATCCAGAGCGGGTTCCGAAGATGCTAGAACTGCTACAAGATATGGTTACTGATGTTGACGAGGAGAGCGACTGCGATAATCCCCTTCGTCAGGTCATTATTAACACTCACTCCCCTGCGGTGGTGATGCAAGTAGCCGATGATAGTCTTTTAATTGCTGAAACTAGAGAGATAGTGCGCGATGGAGAACGGTTCAAAGGAGCATTTTTCAGTTGCTTGCCCGACACTTGGCGCTCAAAAGCGATGCCAGAGGGAGTAATGGCTTTAGGAAACTTGCTGATTTATTCTAATCCTTATGCGATCGAGCAACCAGAGCTAGCTCTTAACGAAGATTCTCCCAGAAGAAGGGTTATAGACCGAAAAGACACCCGCAGAATCTTACTCCAACTGGAGGATTAGAAATGAAGGAGCTTGTTTATACGTTGCTGTGCGACGGAACTTCAGATCGGGTGCTGGATGTTATCCTCCTTTGGCTGTTGAAACAATTTTATGGCGATCGCAAGTTAAGATCGCAATGGGCCGATTTGAGAAGTTTGCGCAAACCACCCATCGGCTTGTCAGCAAGAATCGAAAAGAGTTTGGAGTTGTATCCTTGCGATTTGTTGTTCGTACACCGCGACGCCGAAACAGAACCACGGGAAAACCGCGTAGCTGAAATCCACAAAGCAGTTAAGGAGGCAGGGAAATCTGTTTCTCTTCCTATAGTTTGCGTCGTTCCAGTTAGAATGACGGAAGCGTGGCTGTTGTTTGACGAAACTGCGATCCGAACTGCTGCTAGCAATCCTAATGGAAAGCGAGTTTTACAACTACCCAAAATGGCACGAGTTGAAAGCGAACCAGATCCTAAAAAGTTGCTTTACGAGCTGTTGCGCGAAGCTAGCGAACTGGGGGGCAAGCGACGGAAGAAATTCAAAGTTAGCGATCGCGTTCATCGCGTAGCAGAACTAGCCGAGGATTTTTCACCCCTGCGGCAATTGTCTGCTTTTCGGGCATTAGAAGCGGAGCTCCGACAGATAATTCAAGAAGATGGTTTGGGACGGTGAAGAAAAACTCTCTTTTTGAGTACTCGTCAAGAGTAAGAGCAGCGCAAGGGATTAGCCATTAGCGATTAGCCTGTCTTCAAAAATCGTTAACTCTTTCGCAACTTTAACAAACTGGTATAAAATTACATGATAACCTATTTGATGCTACCATGAACCAACCGATTAATCTATTCGAGTACGAATCCCTAGCCTCTCAATGTTTGAGCAAAATAGCCCTAGACTATTACGCCAGCGGTGCTTGGGATGAAATCACTTTGCGAGACAACCGCGCCGCTTACGATCGCTACAAACTCCTTCCCCGAGTTTTAACAGATGTCAGCCACCGAGACTTATCTACAACTATTCTAGGGCGACCGATAAATATGCCGGTTCTCGTGGCGCCGATGGCTTTTCAACGTTTGGCACATCCAGAGGGAGAACTGGCAGCGGCGAGGGCGGCGAAAAGTATGGGAGCAACAATGGTCTTGAGTACCATGTCAACTTATAGTTTAGAAGAAGTGGCGCGGGAAACAGACCGCCTCTGGTTCCAACGAACTTAATCGCTGAAGCGATTACTACGAACTTTTTATACGTTCATCGCGATCGCTCCCTAACCCGCGCCCTGGTCGAAAGGGCCGAAACTGCCGGTTATAGCGCCTTGTGTCTGACAGTGGATGCGCCGGTTTTGGGGCAGCGGGAGCGCGATCGCCGCAACGAGTTTTCCCTACCGCAAGGGATGGAACTGGCAAATTTGGCAAATTTGGAGATTCCCCAAACCAAGGGAGAGTCGGGGTTATTGACCTACTTCGCCCGACAGCTAGATCCGAGTCTCACTTGGCAAGATGTCGAATGGTTGCAATCTTTAACCGAACTCCCAGTAGTAGTAAAAGGCATTTTGCGCGGCGACGATGCCAGGCGGGCGGTGGAATGCGGAGTTAAAGGAATTGTCGTTTCCAACCACGGGGGCAGACAGTTGGACGGAGCGATCGCTACTATCGATGCTCTGGCGGAGGTAGTCGCCGCCGTGGGAGATAGGGCAGAAGTGTTAGTGGATGGGGGCATCCGGCGAGGTACCGATATCCTCAAGGCGATCGCTCTGGGAGCCAAGGCCGTATTGGTGGGCCGTCCCATTTTGTGGGGGTTAGCGGTGGGCGGCGAAGTGGGAGCCCGTCGCGTTTTGGAACTGTTGCGCGAGGAGCTAGACTTGGCGATGGCTTTAAGCGGTTGTGCTAAAATTGACGATATCGATGTTGGTCTGGTGCAGCATTGCCCATTTTAACATCGATTGACAATTACCTATTACCCATTACCTATTACCCATTACCCATTACCTATTACCCATTACCATGTTTGATTTTCTCAATTCTTTGTTTGACGGCAACAACAGCGATAACAACACTTTTAACTCCCGCATCGACGGAAAATCTCTGGGCGATCGCGACCCGGAAACGATTAAATCGATAATGCCCCTGTGGGAGTGGTTTTATCATAACTACTTCAGGGTCAAAAGCGACGGTTGGGAAAACATTCCCCCAGACGGGCAAATGCTCTTCGTCGGTTCTCACAACGGCGGTTTGGCAGCGCCGGATATGCACATGGCGATGTACGAATGGTTCCGCAGGTTTGGCACGGAGCGCGTAGTTTACGGACTGATGCACCCCACGGCCTTTAAAGGTTTCGGCGGCGTTGCCGACATGGCCGCTCGTTGCGGGGCGGTAGTAGCGGAGCCCCGCATGGCTTTCGCTGCCTTCGAGAGCGGCGCCTCCGTACTCGTCTATCCGGGAGGCGGCGAAGATGCTTTTCGTCCCCACCGGATGCGAGATAAAATCTGTTTTGCCGATCGCAAGGGTTTTATTAAGTTGGCTTTGCGAGCGGAAGTGCCGATAGTGCCGGTGATTTCCAGCGGCGCCCACGATACTTTGTTTGTGTTAGAGGATATTTATCCCCTGATGCGACAGTTGCACGAGTGGGGGTTGCCTTGGTTGCTCGATTTGGATCCGGAAGTGTTTCCTATTTATTTGGGGTTGCCTTGGGGGTTGGCGATCGGTCCTCTCCCCAATATCCCCCTGCCTTCGCAAATTCGCCTTCGGGTCTGTCAGCCTATTGTTTTTAAACGTTACGGGCGGGAGGCCGCGCGCGATCGCGATTATGTCGATGCCTGTTTCGATTTGGTTGAGAACCAAATGCAGGAACAATTGGATTTGTTAATGGCTAATTGTTAGTTGAATCGCTGAAGCGATTACTACGAACTTTATCGCTGAAGCGATTACTACGAACTTTATCGCTGAAGCGATTACTACGAACTTAATCGCTGAAGCGATTACTACGAACTTTATCGCTGAAGCGATTACTACGAACTTTA
>CAZUCT010000272.1:0-5098 GCA_964619285.1 uncultured bacterium
ATCGCTTCAGCGATGTTCGTAGTAATCGCTTCAGCGATGTTCGTAGTAATCGCTTTAGCGATTTAAAATTAGCCAGCATTGCTAATTACCAACCCCGGCCATCCGCCATTTTTCAATACGACTCTTCTATTTTAGGAAAAATTGCGGGGAATGTTGTAGTCCCAGGGTAAGCTAAAAAAAACCCCAAAACCCAACCCAAAGATCCTTATGGTATCAGAACTGGCAATAGAAACTCGCGGACTGACCAAACAATTTGACCGACAAGTGGCGGTTAACGACCTTTACTTGCAAGTTGCCCCCGGAGAAGTTTACGGACTCATCGGGCCCAACGGTGCCGGTAAAACTACCTTGTTGCGAATGTTAGCTACTGCAGAAGAGCCCACCACTGGAGAAATCTATATTAGTGGGGAAAGGTTAATGGGCGATGTTGCATCCGCAACGCTTCGCGAGCGCGCCAAGCAAACTGTCAAACAGCGTCTCGGTTTTCTCCCCGACGATTTCCCCGTTTACGAAGAATTGACCGTTTGGGATTATCTCGACTATTTCGCCCGACTCTATAACTTGCGCGAACCATTGCGATCGCAACGACTGTTTGCCGTCTTAGAATTAGTCCAACTCGTCAACAAGCGCGACAGTCAAATCTCTACCCTCTCCCGAGGCATGAAACAACGGCTGAGTTTGGCAAGAACTATCATTCACGAACCGTTACTATTATTATTAGACGAACCGGTCTCCGGTTTGGACCCCATCGCCCGGATGCAGTTTCGGGAAATCATTAAAGCTTTGCAAGAAGCGGGCATGACTATCGTTATCTCCTCCCACGTCCTCAGCGACCTAGCCGAACTTTGCACCTCGGTGGGAATTATGGAATTAGGTTTTCTCGTAGAAAGCGCCCCACTGAAAGAATTATATAAGCGTCTGAGTCGCCAACATATCTTAATTTCCGTTTTGGGAGAACGGGATGCTTTGATAAGCGAACTGAAAAATTATCCTAAAGTTGTCTCCTGGGAGTTGTTGCCGGGAAGCGATCGAGTGCGGGTTGAATTTTCTGGGAATTTGGAAGAGTCGGCGGCATTATTAAGAAACCTCGTCGCCGCCAACATTCCCATGGCCGATTTTCACAACGTCCAGGAAGATTTGGAAACTATCTTCCTCAAATTAGGACACCAGCAGGCGTCGTAATATCAATTAACAATGAACAATTAACAATTAACAATTGGGTTAGAGGTGCGTGACTAGATTTTAAAAACCCTGGCAATTTCCGACAAATAGTGTTATGATAGAAGATGAAGACAAAAAGAAAAAGAAATGGCCAAAAGTTATGTAACGCCAGGGGAAGCGGTCCGAATATTAGGGGTCTGCGATCGGACTCTGCGGTAATGGGAAGAACAGGGAAAAATCAAAGCAATTAGAACAGCAGGAGGTCAACGAAGGTATGACATCACAACCTATACAACTGGGACTACCGGGGATAGGGTTATCATCCTCTATGCCAGAGTCTCATCGACAAAGCAAAAGGAAGATTTGCAGCGTCAATGTGAATATCTCATATCCCAATATCCTCAAGGAGAACTTGTCAAAGAAGTTGGAGGAGGACTTAACTACAAACGGAAAAAAATGCTTACCATATTGGAGCGGGTCATGTCAGGAAATGTCCAATCTATTGTGGTCACATACAAAGATAGACTCACAAGATTTGGCTTCGATTTGCTCGAATGGTTCTACTCCCAACACCCTTGTGAAATCGTGGTTCTCAACAAAGTTGAATCATCTCCCGAACAAGAAATGGTTGAGGACATCTTGTCAATCCTCCACTGTTTCTCAGCCAGATTGTATGGACTCAGAAAGTATTCATCTGAAATCTCAAAAGATAAGAATTTACCCAGAAAAAAATCTCCATCTAATTTGGAAACCATGGCTAGCAGCAAGTAGATATTGCTTTAATCGAGCCATAGCTTATCAAAGAAAACATGGATATATTTCTAAGTACGATTTGCGCAAAGTTGTCTTAAATAGTGATTTACCAGATTGGATTAAAGAATCGCCATACCATCTTAAAGTCAACGCAATTTATGATGCTCATGCTGCATTTAAAGCTAGTCGTAAAAGTGGGACTAAACAGCAAGAAGCGGGTAAATTTCGTTCGATTAGAGACCGAATACAATCAATTAAATTTAGAGTTGAAGACTTTAACAAAGGTACTTGGTTGCCATCGGTAACAAAAAAATTAAATTTCCAAGCATCAGAACAAATTCCTACTACTAATGTTGAATACCAACAAAAGCAAAAAGGTGGAACGTACAAAACTTGCGTTAGAGAACAGTCTTGGAACGCAGAGACTCAATTAGTTTATGATAAAAAACGTTGGTTCGCTGTATTTCCAATAGAGTTTAAACTTGAAACATCTAACAGTCAATCCATCATTGCATTAGACCCAGGCGTTCGGAGCTTTTTAACGGGATTTGATGGAGAAAAGTTTGTGGATATCGGCCATCGAGATATTACGAGAATCTTTCGATTGGGGCAGCATATTGACAAGCTTATCTCTACTAAGACCGCATTAACAGGCCGCTCAAATAAATACAAAAGACAGCGATTAAATAAGAAAATTAATCGCTTATTTATTATGATAAGAAACCTAATAGATGAAGTCCATAAAAAAGTAGCAAAATGGTTAACTACTGAGTATCGCGTTATTTTTCTCCCTACTTTTGAGTCATCCCAAATGGTTGCCAAATCAGGAAAAAAGAAGCGTAAATTGCATACTAAAACAGTTCGCCAAATGCTAAATTGGGCACACTATCGTTTCAAACAAACTCTTAAGTTTCACGCTTTAAAACGAGGCGCAACCGTCATAGATGTAACTGAGGAATATACTTCCAAAACTTGTACAAAATGCGGTCATGTTCATCAAAGCTTAGGAGGCTCAAAGCATTTTAAATGTCCGCACTGCGGTCACTCAATACCGAGAGATTGGAATGGCGCTTTAGGGATATTCCTTAAAGCATTGCGCGATACCGCCTGTGTTGATAGTTCTGCTATCACACTGCTATGAACGGTTTTTCGTGGTTTTGCTCTTAATTGCCGGGCTTGATGTATCTGTAGAACCCTTGATTTGACTCGTATAACAGGAGGAAATTATGCGCGAATCTGTCATTTATCAAGACATAATTCAAAGGGGCGAAAAACAAGGCGAGCAACGAGGCGAGCCAAAATTTGCTTTACGGCTTCTCAATCGCAAATTTGGTGGACTTGAAGAATCTTTAACAGAGCAAATTCGTTCTTTATCCACGGAACAATTAGAAGCTTTGGCGGAGGCGCTTCTTAATTTTTCAACGACCGAAGATTTAGTTAATTGGTTGGAAGAAAACGAATAATTGTCAAGTTCGTAGTAATCGCTTTAGCGATTTTAGACGACTAAAGTCGTTACTACGAACTCATTAATTAAGGAGTAATTAAAATGCTGTCAAAACTATTAGATAAACTGGGAAATTGGAATCCCCAATTGTTTCGGGAAATCAAAAGTAGATTGACGACTCGTCAAGTGGCGATCGCTACTTTTTTATCCCTTATCATCCAAGGATTGATAATGCTTTTTTCCTGGGGCACATTGCCAATATTAGGCGCAACAGGCCGCGACTATAACCGTTATTGCACTGAATACAAATACATCCCTCAGAAAGCGGGAGAAGCTTGTCAGGGAATAGATTGGCAACTCTGGTGGCAGGATATTTTCCACTTTATTAATTGGGTATTTCTCATCATCTTAGTATTAGCAGGCATCTATATGTTAGTAGCAGACATCGCCAAAGAAAAACGCCTTGGAACCCTCAATTTTATCAACTTAAGTCCTCAGTCAAGTCAGAAAATATTGCTAGGCAAACTCTTAGGAGTACCAATTTTAATTTACCTAGTAATTGCCCTTGCCCTGCCCCTACAATTATGGGCAGCTTACCAAGCAAATTTATCTGTCGATGTCTTAGTTTGGTACGGAATGCTAATAGCTATTACCAGTTTCTTCTACACCGCTTCTTTAGTCTTCGCCTTTTTAATAGGAAGTCAAGCCTGGTTAGCAACCATTTTAGGCGCGTTTTTATTATGGCCTATTGGTGGAGCAATTATCTTCATAACTTCAGAAGGAAAAGAACGTTTGATGGGAGTAGAAAAGCTAAGATGGTTCTTCTTCCCAGAATTGCAAGACGCAATCTTAATTGCCTGGAGTTTATTGGTGGTACGCTGTCTTTTAAGGAGCTATTTTTTCTGGCAAATAGCCAACCGTAAATTCCGCAATCCCACGGGAACAATTTTAAGCAAAAAACAAAGTTATTTATGGACTGCAGAAATTCAGTTTTTTATCTTAGGTTTTTGCTGGTCTCTAATGTTTGTCGCCGAGAAATATAAATTTGAAAATGCCGTAGCCTTCTTCTGTATTTTCAACCTAATCTGGTTTTTACTGCTAATTAGCTTTTTATCTCCCCACCGACAAGCTTTACAAGATTGGGCGCGATACCAACACCAAAAAACAACCAACTCTTTAATTTCCGACTTAATTTGGGGAGAAAAAAGCCCCGCTTTATTAGCAATAGCAATTAACCTCGTAATCACCGCAGCACTTTGGCTGCCTTGGGTATTTTTCTCCAGCCAACAAGCTAGCCATAAAGCCGAATATACCTAATGTTTAATGTTCGTCTTTAGCCTAATTTTAATCTATGCAACCGTCGCTCAAATAGCCCTCTTGAGTAAAACGAAAAAACGCGCCTTACGGGCAGTCTTAATTTTAGTATCTCTACTCGTACTCCTGCCGATCGCTTTTCTTATAGTTGCCCCAAACCCAGATAAATCGCCTTTTTTATGGCTATTTTCCCCCTTATCTTTTACAGTGGTAGAAAGGGCATCTGAAACTACAATTTTTCTTGCCTTTCTCAGTCATTTAAGCATCTTAGGATTGTTATGCTGGCAATTAAAAGTTCGTAGTAATCGATGAGCGCGATGGTTCGTAGTAATCGATGAGCGCGATGGTTCGTAGTAATCGATGAGCGCGATAGTTCGTAGTAATCGATGAGCGCGATGGTTCGTAGTAATCGATGAGCGCGATGGT
>CAZUCT010000272.1:5198-9499 GCA_964619285.1 uncultured bacterium
TCGTAGTAATCGATGAGCGCGATTGAATACGAACTTATTTACGACTAAAGTCGTTACTACGAACTACGACTAAAGTCGTTACTACGAACTGCCCTATTGACAATCGGCAGTGGAGCGAGCTAGAATATAGTTACTTTTTCCCAAACAACCCGTGGGACGCTGCAACAACGCCCCACCTAGCACCCAAAACTCAAAACTCAAAAAAAAATAACTGAGGAAAACCACCATGATTTCCATTTATCAAAAATTGGGCGAACAAAACGCCCAATTATTTCGAGAATTGAAAGGGCGATTAAAGCCTAAAAATACAGCCCTCGCTTTAGGGATATCTCTCCTCGCCCAACTGCTAATCATAATATCTTTCCGCAACCGACTACCAGGGCGCGATTTTTCAGGAAAAATAACAGAAACAACGCACAGATATTGTACTGGCAGCCGACCCGAATATTACTACAACGAATACCACTGCATCAAAGATGTTGCCGATAACTGGATCGTTAATTGGCAATTTTGGTGGTCGGACGTATTTGTCGTTCTCAGCTTAATTAGCGCGATCGCCCTCCTCACCGTCGGTGCCTATATGCTAATCAACGATTTATCCCGAGAAGAACGCAACGGCACCCTCAATTTTATTCGACTCACCCCCCAATCAACCCAAAATATTTTTCTGGGCAAACTCTTGGGAGTTCCCATCTTACTCTATGTGGCAGCAGCAGCAATTATTCCCCTCCATTTATGGTCGGGATTAAGCGCTCAAATTCCCCTGCAGTTAATTTTAGGCTTCGATGTATCCCTCGTTTTTTGCGGCATCTTCGTCTTCAGCGCAGCCTTACTCTTCGGTTTGGTCAATAGCTGGATGGCAGGATTTCAATCTTGGTTGGGCAGCGGCATCGTTCTCGGCTCCATGCTGCTATTTAGTTCCAAATACATCTCCCTAGACGGGTGGGATTTAATAGACCTCTTTTCTCCAACAACTATCCTCTCTTATTTAGTTCCAGATGCCTTTCGCGAACATATTTATATCTTCGACGAGAATGCAGCAAATCGACTTGCAGATTTACACAACTGGGAATGGTTTTACTTACCCGTCGGCGCCAGCGTTGTTGCTGCCATCCTTTTTGCCATTTTCAATTATTGTCTCTGGACTGCTTTAATTTGGCAATCTTTAAAACGTTGTTTCCGCAATCCAAATGCCACCCTTTTAAGCAAGCGCCAGAGTTATATAGTCACCGCTTGCTTTACCGCTTTAAGTATGGGGTTTGCTTTGCAAAATTTTAGCGAGAAAGGAGCATATCAAATTCCTCTAGCCTGGAATTTCTTGTTCTTTTGCGGGCTCGTCGCATCGTTATCTTCCCAGGGACAAGCTTTACAAGATTGGGCGCGATATCGCCGAGAAGGGGTGAAAAAACGCAAGTTTTATTATCTGATGCAGGATTTAATTTGGGGCGAAAAAAGTCCCGCTGTAGTGGCGATCGACTTTAACTTATTAATCGTAGCATTCCTCTTCGTTCCCGCAGTGTTATTAGTTTCCCGCGAACCATCGGCACAAATGGAAATGTTATTAGGTTTGCTGCTGAACGTCAGTTTAATCTTAATCTGCGCTACCATGGCCCAGTTAATGTTATTGATGAAAGCTCGCAAACCATCGTTATGGGCCGCAGGAACGGTAGGAACTGTCATTATTTTACCATTGGTAGTTCTTGGTTTCTTGTCCGCAGAAACATATTCGATGCCCGTGCCATTTCTGTTTACCGCTATTTCTTTTGTGGCAGTAAAGGAGGCAACGGCAACTTCTATTTTTGTTGCCTTATTGAGTCAGTTTAGCGTTTTGGTATTGTTGAACTTGCGATTGAGGCAAAAATTACTTAAAGCCGGCGAGTTCCCATCTAAAGCTTTGTTAAAAGAGGGAATTGCTAATCGCTAATTGCTAATCGCTAATTGTTAATGGGAGCATCCGGTGTTTTGCAAAAATAGAAAATTTTGTAATCCCCCTTATTTATTGCTTTACCACTAACAATTAGCAATTAGCAATTAGCAATTAGCGTTGAATTGTAGGTTTTATTCAAAATTGAGATACATCCCCCAACATTACTTTTTCTTCAGCGCCTTTTTCACCAAACTAGGAATTTGAGAAGGGCGCTCTGCTGTGGGTATTTTAGCTGCTTTAAAACTGCGTTTGATACTGTCAGCAGTACCAATACCGTCTAACTGTAGAACTGCCGCTCTCGAACTCATCAAATTACTTGCATGACTGATGGTTTTTTGTATTTGCGAAGATATACCAGCAATGTAGGCAATAACTGGCTTGTCAATAGTATGGGCAATGTAGGAAGCGGCTGCTTCTTCCTTGCCGCCTCCTACTTCTCCCACCAAAACGATCGCATCGGTATCGTCATCTTCATCCAAAATTTGCAACCATTGAATAAAAGAGGAACCGATAACTTCATCGCTGCCGAGACTCGCGCAAATAGACTGTCCTAACTTTGCGCGAGTTAATTCGTTAGCTACTTCATAGCTCAGAGTATTGCTGCGACTAATGATACCTACCGAACCAGGAGTATAAAACTCTGGTGGATGAGTTCCCAACAGTAATTTTTTGGGAACGATAATCCCGGCACAATTAGGACCGACAACTAAAGTATCAGTTGCCTCCGCTTTTCTCAGCAACCTCACCATATCCAACGGCGGCACGCCGTCCGTGATAATCACTATCTGACGGATGCCCGCAGCGATCGCCTCGCCTGCCGCATCTATAACTGCATAAGGAGGAACTACGATGACTGAAGTATCGATGGGGCCTACTTTGGCTTGAGCTTGTTCCACTAAGTCAAACACCGGAATTTCATGCCATTGCCCTCCTCCTTCTCCGCCGCTAACACCGGCTACTACATTAGTACCATAAGACTTCATCCTCAACACTGTATTAGTAGATACCGTTCCTGTAATCCCCTGTACGAGGACTTTGCTATCTGAAGTTAATTTCATAATTTACTATTTGGCTAAAGATACAGCTTTGCTAACAGCTTCATCCAAGTTGTCTAATATTTCCACCGACAACCCGTTCAGTTGCTTTTTCGCAATCTCTAAATTGCTTCCCATCAACCGCAAGACAAACTCTATTTGGCGATCGCTCGGCTTGAGTTGTTTGATATATTCCCCTATCGCTAGAGCCAATTCTGACCTGGGTTGAATCGTGCCGATAATATTAATTAATACTACCGTCACTTTTTTATCTTGAATTACCAAATCGAGAGAACTAATGAGGCGATCGCTCAGAGTATTAGCCATTTCTCGATTGTCATTTAATCTTAAATTCAAGAAATTGGCTGGCTTGCCCTTAGATTGAATTATTAAATCGAGAGTAGCCATCGTCAAACCCTCTCCATTGCAGATAATCCCGATATTACCCTTGAGAGAACCCAATTCTTGCTGCAGGGAAGGAGCTTCTCTTTTTCCCACTCCATCCCCATTCCCCATGGCCTCTGGAGCTATCCCCTGGTAAGTCGGCTGTTGCCACAAAGTATGTTGCTGTTTTTCTTCTGGTGGGGCTTTATGGCTTACCAATGCGATTAAGTCCGGGTGACGTCCTAAAGCACTGTCATTAACGCTGACCTTTCCATCCAAAGCCATCACCTCGCCACCAGAACTAATTCCGAGAGGATTAATTTCTACTAAATCTAAGTCTTTCCCCACAAACAGTTGGTACATTTTTTCGACAATATTGCTTACCGACTGAATTAATTGTCCCTCCAATCCCATTTTCACCATCAGACGGCGAGCGTAGAAGGGGGAAAATTCTCCTTCTACTACGACTTGCTGCATATTTTGCATGGTTACTTCTATATTATTGCCTCCCTGTTGGGAGCCTAGCAGTACCGGACGAGAGGCGATCGGATCTAAGAAAACTGCTAAATATAATTCTCGGTCGGTATCGTATTTGGCTTCTGCTAAGAGGACTTCTGGATATTCTTCTTGAATGGGCAAATTAAAAATTGTTTGAGCTGCTGCCACTGCATCAATAGTATTTTCCACAAACTTGATGCCCCCAGCTCTACCTCTTCCTCCAGCTTTTACTTGAGATTTTAGTACCACTGGATAAGGAATTTTTAACCCTTTTAGATCTTTGGGGAAGTCGATAGTTTGGGATGGCAATACTGGTATTGCCATCTGACGAAATAATGCTTTTGCTTGATATTCTAGTAAATCCATTTTGGCTAATAGGTAATTAGGTAATGGGTAATGGTTAGCTGCTGTACAATACCTACACAATGGAGGCAAAACCTGGTAAAACCTGGCAATGT
>CAZUCT010000273.1:0-9461 GCA_964619285.1 uncultured bacterium
GAACTATCGCTGAAGCGATTACTACGAACTATCGCTGAAGCGATTACTACGAACTATCGCTGAAGCGATTACTACGAACTATCGCTGAAGCGATTACTACGAACTGTTATTTCCAACTGTCCCAGGAGTTATTAAAAATGGAAGTTTCGGGGAAAGCGGTGGGGTTTCCTAGTTCTCGGATGCGACTTTGGAGTATTTCTAATTGAGGTTCTTTAGAAGGCATTTCATCGACTAATTCGTAAGGAAAAATGCCGTTTTCCAGGGCAAAATCTGCCGTAAGACCGACGGCGGCACCTGCGGACCACTCGAAAGAATGTACCCGATAGGCGGCGGCGGCAATATAGCTAACTGCGATACTCTTACCCGCTACCAGGAGATTATCGATTTTCTGAGGGATCGTGGCCCGCAGGGGTATTTGGAAAGGATAGGCGGCCCCTTGACCTTGGCGCACTCCTTCCCTTTCGGCGGTGCCGGGAGCATAAGCGGGAGTGATATTCATGCAGGGGTGAAAGTCGATCGCGTAATGACCGATACCAACGCTGTCTGGGTACATAGTAGAGCGCGATCGCGAGGTTATCTCGTCGGCAGATATCCGCCCCAGAGCTAAAGCGGGCGCTTGCAAACCTGCTATAGCACCGCGAGCGTAACGATACTCTTTTTCGGTGAGATTTTCGCGGTAGAAGCTGTCGTTAAAATCCTTGCGAGTGATATCGACTTCGGAAATGGTAAATCCTTCGGGATTCGTCTTGTCCGGGCGACCGATAATGCGACGACCTTCGCGAATATAAGGATATTTAGAAAGACCGTGGGCGGTGCCCATCGGCGAGTCGAAACCGCTGATAAAAACGTTATTTGGATGTTTTTCCTTCACGTCATCCCCTAACTGGGAGTCGGTGGTGCCTTCGACTAACCAATAGAAATAACCCAGGGAATTTTCTTCGCCCTTGCGCAAGGCTTCCGCACGCAAACCGCCCATCCAGCCGCCGGGTTGGAGCTGGCCGCTTCTTTGGAGTTGGTCGCGGGAGTAGATTAAATTATCGACGTTGGTGCCGGGGCGGTAGTCGTTGCCCCAGGTCCAGTTTTGCATGGAAATATCGCCGGGATAGATGGGGTGGTTTCTGGGATTGGGCGATCGCGGTTCGTCCGGTTTCATCGACCAAATCTGACGGTAGGTGAAAACGAGGTTAAAATCTGCCAAGCGCTCTAACTCGTAACTATAATAAGGAGCGTACTCGGGATAAAACGGTGGCATTTCGTGAGTTTGGGGTTCTTTGGTGGCTTGCATGGCAAAGGTATAGGTAAAACCTTGGGTGCAATAGGGGTCGCCTTCTTGACTGGGGGAAGAGGGGTTTAAGGCACTGCGCGGGTCTATTCCCAGACGATAGGGAACGTCTGCCAGACCGATAAGTTCTCCGGTTTCGGTGGCTTCGATGACGTACCAATCTGCTCCTTGCGATTTTGTGCCTTTCGGTTTGAAACGAATTATAGTTTTGTCGAGTCTGGAGGAGTCTTCATAGCGATAGGCGTCTTCGATAACTGCCGATAGGGGTTCGGTATTCAGGGGGGGGGTACCGTCGGCGGGTTGGTGTTGAATGGCGATCGCGCTTTGAATTTGACTCCCAGAAACATCTAACTCCTTAATAACGGTGTTGGGAAACCATTTAAAAGTGCCGTTTCCTTCTTTGGCGGCGTCTTGCAGCATTTCTAAGAGAATTTTATGACCGTCGTAGGGCATAAAACAGGAGACGCTCACCCAACAAGCGCCAGGGTTGAGCCTGCCGTATTTCTCCTCGATGCGCGATCGCAGTTCCAGATAGCCCTCTGGATAGAATAATAACTCTCGCTGGGTGGCGCGTTCGTCTAGGGCGGAGGTGCCTTGGGAGGAGATTTGACCGCCGACCCAGTCGGTAAGTTCGGTGACGCAAACGGTGCGACCTTGTTTTAAGCTTTCGTAGGCGGTAGCGGCCCCAGACAAACCGCCGCCGACGACTAAGATTTCGCATTCTACTTCTTCGTCGGGGTTGCGGGGTGGGGCGGCGGTTGCCAGGGGGGCGAGTCCGGTTAGGGAAAGTAGGCTGCTGAGGCCGAGACTTAGGAGGGATTTTGGTTTGGGTAGTTTGGACGTTTTAGATGTCATAGCAGATGGTTTGTTTGGTTTTGACATTAGACTATTTTAGGATCTAAAGGTTCGCTTTTCTTATTCTAGTTTGGAATTGTTAAATCGGGGAAATTGGGGAACCAGTTGGCATCGGGTCGGTTTTCGAGCCATTTTGACTGTTGTTTTTTTGCCGCAGATAGTTTATAATTGAAACAATCTTGAAAAAACCGGAGGTTATCCCATGAGTTCCGTTCCATCTGACCGTGCCACTACGCTGGAAGAAACCTTTCACGCTTGCGATGTTGTTCCGCTTTTTGGTGATGATATCGATCGCTACTATGTTGACCTATCAGCAGTACGACGCACTGAAGCCATAGAAGGAGTAAACCTTCAGTTAAAGTTTTTCAAACCAGGAAAATTTAGCACTATTTTGTTTACCGGACATCGAGGATGTGGGAAAAGTACGGAACTCAGGCGAGTTCAAAAGCAATGGGAATCCGATTATTTGGTAATTTATTCAGAAGTTAATCTCGAAACGGATATCAATACTCTTCGCTATGTAGATTTGTATTTAATCATCATCAAACAAGTTGAGTACGAGCTCCGCAAAAAAGGTTTAAAATTTGACTCCAAACTCCTCAAAGATTTTGAGGACTGGTTCAAAGAAGTGACCAAAGAAACAGAGGAAAAAGTAGAAATATCTGTCGGTGCTACGGGAAGTCTTGAGGTTAGTTCTGGTCCAGTTCCTTTTCTTGCTAAACTGATGGTAAAATTATTGGCACAAATTAAAGGTTCTCAGACTGATAAACAAACTATTCGGCAAACTCTAGAACGAGATATTTCTCGCCTCCAGACTAATATTAACAATTTGTTGGCAGATGGGTTGGAAAAGTTGCAGAGAAAATTTCCCAATTATAAGGGCTTTTTAATTACTTTCGATAATTTGGATAGGTTAACACCTGATGTGGCAAATACCTTGTTTTTTGATTATGCCCTACAGCTTCAAGAACTCAACGCGACGATTATTTACACGGTACCTATTTCAGCGATCTATTCGGGACAAAAATTGAGTAATAATTTGGGCAGTCCTCATCTGATGCCAATGATTAATATTTATCAATTCGATCGCGAGGCTATCGATTTAGAATACGACCCAGATGGACTGGAAGGAATGATTAGTATTATCGAGCAGCGAGTCGATGTTGAGGTGCTTTTTGAAGGGCGCGAGCCATTACTAGAATTAGCAAAAGTCAGTGGCGGTCACGTTCGCCAGTTAATGCAAATTATGCGACGTGCTTGCTTAACTGCTGGCAATCGCGAGCATCCGAAAATTACTGTTGAAGATGTTACTTATGCAGCGAAACAAGAACAGTTTAATTTTGAGCGATCGATTCGTAAAACACACTATCCTGTTTTGGCACGGGTGTGCGTAGATAAAGAAATTACTGAGGATGAAATCGGACAATTAGCGCTCTCGAATACTTCGGTTTTGGAATATAATGGAAGCCAGCGTTGGAACTACGTTAATCCATTAGTCAAACGTATCAGACTATTCCAAGATGCTCTGACAATAATTCAAGAAGAATCTTAAATACAACTTTGATAATTATCTAAATTAATGGAGGATTTCCACGATGAATTTAATTCCAGGTTTTAACCAAATACAAGGCAGTTTAGATGGAGAAACGGAAGATTTTTGGACAATCAATTCGCAAGAGTTTACTGAACTATTAACCTTTGTTGATTTTGCTGCCGATGAAAAATTAACCATTGCTTTTGTTAAGATTAATTTTGACAGAGATTTAGACATTTTAATCGAAGGGCTGAAAACCCATCAACGCTGCCAAGATATCCAATTTGAAATCTTTAATTTAGACGACAAAAACCTCTGGTCCGTGCGGGAAGAACTGATGAAAGGACTCAAGCAGTTAGAAAGGGATGGGGAGAAAAAACTGGTTTTGATTGTTAGAGGATTGGCTAGTTCGATTGGTTTGTCTGGAGAATATCCTGTGGTGCTACAAACTTTGAACTTCAACCGAGATGCTTTTGAGGTAACTGTGCCTCATCCGATTATTTTTTGTTTGCCCGATTATGCTATTAGTCGTCTGGCTAGGTATGCGCCGGATTTTTGGGTTTGGAAGTCTGGTTTTTTTGATTTTGAAGCTACTCAAAAAACTAAAGATACTGCTTTTGTTTCTAGTAGATTGTCTGATGGTTTTTTAGAAAAGTTAGAACGACCGGAAAAACCAGAACGCATCGAATTTTTACATAGCAGTTTGACGAAATATAATCGGTCTAATTCTCATCCGACTCCAGGGGATTTGAACGGTAGAATTTCTCTTTTAAACGAGCTGGGGGTTGCTTATCGCAGTCAGGGAAAATTTGAGGATGCCGGAGAATATTTGTCAGAGGCCCTAGAGTTGGCAAATACTCAAGAAAAACCGCGAAACCCAGACCTCGCTCTCAAGGCTGGGGTGCTGAGAAATTTAGGAACTATTGATGTTGCAAATAAGGATTTTGATTCGGCGCTGGCTTATTACCAACAAGCTTTAGAAATTGAAGAAAAAATTGGCAATTTATTGGGCAAGGCAGATACTTTAGAGCGGATGACGAATTTATACACCAGCAAGCTAGAACTTAATGGAACTTTGTCTGCTTCCGAGTACGCGGAAGTGGAGCGCTTGTTAGTTGAAGTCTGGACGCTGAAAAAGAGACTTTTGGGAGATTCGCATCCAGACCTTGCTATTAGTAGGAACAATTTAGCGCTTCTGTATCAATATCTCGGACGTTATGAGGATGCAGAACCTTTGTATCTGGAAGCGTTGGCACTGAGAAAGGAACTTTTGGGTTCCTTAGGGCCGGACTTTGCCACGATTACGAATAATTTAGCCAGGCTGTATCAATTTCAGGAACGCTACGAGGAAGCGGAACCTTTGTATCTGGAAGCTTTGGCAGAGAGAAAGGAAGTTCTGGGAGAAAAGCATCCAGACGTTGCCACGAGTGCGAACGATTTAGCCGGACTCTATTACTGCCGGGGACGCTACAACGAAGCCGAAACATTGTATCGAGATGCCTTGGCACTGTACAAGGAACTCCTGGGAATGTCGCATCCAAACGTTATCGCCACTACGAACAATTTAGCTCAATTATTGCTAGCAACCGATCGCCCCACCGAAGCCGAAGAACTGATGAAAGAAGCAGGGGAAATAGCGAAAGCTCCCCCCAGTACGAATAACGAACAATGCTAGAATAAATGAAGTAGCAATTTAACGCTTAAATAAGCGGCATAGCTAATAATACAAATGAAAACAGACACCATATTTTACAGGCTGTTTTTGGAGATGCCCGGCATCTATTTTCAGCTAATAGGTCAATCTCCAACTCTGGCAGATTCCTACCAATTTCGGTCGGTGGAAATCAAGCAAACTGCCTTTCGCTTAGACGGCGTATTGGTACCCCAAACCGAGTCGCCAACAACTCCCATCCATTTTGGGGAAGTGCAAATGGGGACAGACACGACTTTTTACCGTCGTTTTTTTGCGGAGATTTTTCTCTATCTTCATCAGTTTAAAAAAACGAAACATTGGCAAGCATTGGTAGTGTTTCGCAACCGCAAAATTGAAACCAAAGATACCCAACCTTATCAAGGTTTATTAAACAGCAGCAACGTTACCAGGATTTATCTGGAAGATTTGGGGGATGATGCCTACAATAACTTGGGTTTGGGCATAGTCAAGTTAATCGTAGAAGACGAAGAAACGACAGTAGAAAGGGCTAAAGAATTAGCTGCAAAAGCCGCAGAGGAATTAACAGACGAACCCACTCGCCAAAAAGTGCTAGAATTAGTTCAGACCATACTTTTGTACAAATTCAAAGAGTTAACGCCAGAGGAGGTAATAGAAATGTTAGGTTTAGACGATTTCAAAGAATCTCGACTCTATCAAGGAATCAAGCAAGAGGGTATAAATGAAGGGAAGGTGTTGGCTAAGTTGGAAATGGTTCCTCTATTCTTGGAACTGGGATTGAGTGTAGAAGAAACAGCACGACGTTTGGAACTTACTGTGGAACAAGTGCAGCAGGCCGCTCAAAGTCAGTCTAATTAATAGTTGTTTTTAGTGGGGCGATCGCTTTTTTTGGGAGGGCGATCGCTCTTGACTTTCGTACAAATTCAAAGAGTTAACGCCAGAGGAGGTAATAGAAATGTTGTTAGATTTAGACGATTTCAAAGAATCTCGGCTATATCAAGGAATTTGGGAAGAGGGAGCATTGGCGACCAAGTTGCAAATGGTTCCTCTTTTGTTGGAACTGGGATTGAGTGTAGAAGAAACAGCACGACGTTTGGAACTTACTGTGGAACAAGTGCAGCAGGCCGCTCAAAGTCAGTCTAATTAATAGTTGTTTTTAGTGGGGCGATCGCTTTTTTTGGGAGGGCGATCGCTCTTTCTTGCAATGATAATATTAATGCATCAATCCCCACCGTTCCAACTAATAGGAATAGTAGGCTCTAAACCCCAACTATTCTCATTCCCAGAAGTCTCGTCATCCAAGACATTTACTACCTTTTGATAAATATCCTCAGCTTGTTGGGGGGAGTTGCCGATACTGGTCAAACCTAACTTGCCATATTGCGACAAACAACCCATTAAATGAAACACCGTTCCCGTCTCCGTACTCGTGTCGAAATGCAAGCGATCGCCCGCGATAATATCCATCAAATCGTTAGGCAACAAACCGCGATAGCGCTCTTTTTGTAAGTTGTCAGTTGCCTTATAAAATTTCGCCCTTCCCTGTTGGCTGTAAAATAAACCTGTGGAGGTTTCATAGCGTCCGTTTGTTAATAACTTTAAAGTCATAAATGGATGAGTCGTACCGCCGCGACGAAGATTAATTTCAATAGCATAACAATCCCATTTAGGGTTAGATGTATTTCCCTTATTTACAGTTACAAAATCTACGCCAAATCTTTCTAAAGCACCTTTTTCTGCTAAGTTTTTTCCTATTTGCATACCTATTTCCTGTAAATAAAGCCTGTAATTTTCGTCGGCGGGAAAGCGACAGCCGAGAAAAATTTGTTGGTCTGCACCGCCTAAAATTTGGTCGTGGGTCGAAAGAATTTCTACTGCGCCATCGGGAGTTATGCGACCTTGAACGCTGGGCGATCGCTTCTTATCTCCCTCGATAAATTCTTCGGCGATCGCTCCTAATTCCCCGATACGACTGCTAAATTTATCCCAATTTTCTCCCGGTCCTTGAAAGTTCATGCGATAAAAATTTTCCCTAACCGCTTTCAATCTTTCTCCTGTTGTTAAATCTTGCAAAGCTCGTAAATCTAAAATAGCATTTCCTTCTCCAGAAAAACCCTCATTTAATTTAATTACTACCCGCTGCAATTGTGGTTTTCTTCCCCATAATTCCACCGTCGCTGCTGCTAAATCTTCCACGTTCCAAACTAACTCGCTACCATCGGGATGAGCAATATCGCACTCGGCGAAAATTTGCCGACTGCCGCTTTTAGTTCCCCACTGAAGCAAATCCGGATCTGCGGCCCAGAGGGGAATGCCCAAACGTAAAGATAGTTCCCTTTCTAGGGTCGTGGAATTAAAACAAATCATATAAGATTTATCCCGTCGCAATGCCTGGCGAATGCGTTCGATGAGGCGAGGACGTTCTAATACTTTTTGGGTTAAAGACACCGGAGAAGAATCGTAGGTGGAGAAGAGTAAGAGGCGATCGCGCGCGTGAGAAAAAGGAATGCCGGGCAATAACTGTAAATAATAATCGATAATGCTCGGATGTAAAGGTTCTGAAGTAACATATATCAATCGCGTTCGCGGATTGCGCAGGCGAATTAAAGAAAATAAATGTCGTTCTTCGTAGTTGTTAGCCCCATCAACTTTCTCTAGTTCTCGCTGGTCGAGAGTTAGGGAGGGAACGACCAAAATATCGTTATCTCCTTCGTCGAATAAGTCGATATGCTGCCAGCGATCGCGCAATTGACCCTGTAGTTTCCGAAATAGCAATCCTTTTTCCTTATCTGAGTTTTTTAAACCTTGCATATTGAATAATTTCCGAACTGTTTAACAAATACAATTTTAATGGTTAAAGCGTCAAATTAACATAGCCTCAATGAGAGGTGTTTTTGTGTTATGGCATTTTCAAACGAGTTGTAAACGAAGATTGGCTTTTCCTAGTTTGTTGGTGAGTTAATTGGGGGAAAAATTCGGGATAAATCGAGGGATGAATCGGGAAAATTAGGGAGGGCGATCGCTTCGTTTGGCAGAAAATTTTGTTGGTAGCGATAGTCAAATTTTCCCGAATTCATCCGGTATGGTTGCCGATATATTTCTAGCAAAACATCCACCAGATTAAAAATCCAATAATCGGCAATTCCTGCAGCAGCATAAAGAGGTAATTTAACTTTTTTATCGTAATTTAAAGTAAAATCTGACACCTCGATAATTAATAAAGTATCGCCCGGAGTGGGATGGGAATTTAAGTAGTCATCTTCTCGATTTTGCAAGATGGCAAAATCCGGTTCCGGTTCGCTAGTATTCGACAAAGCAATAGGAGATTGACACTGCCAAGTAGCTTTTTCTCCTATTAATTTGGGTAGTTCCCTCAACAGTCGCCTCAAACAAGTTTCGTGGAGAGTTCCTTTAGCCGCCATTTCGATAATTTCTCCTTCGATTAATTCTAAGCGATCGCCCTCCAAAAAAAATCCCAATTCGGTTAAGCGGCGATATTCATCTCTGGTAAAACGTTTAACTTTTGTTAATCTCATAATTGTTAATTTTCAATTTTCAATTTTCAATTATTAATTGCTTTAACATAAACCAAATCGCATCTTTTCGTCTCCACCCCAAAAGCCGGTTGATAGCCATTTTTTTCGTATAAAATAACCGCTTCCTTTAAAACCGTTGCCGTCTCGATCCAAATCTGGTTAAAACCTCCTTCGGCAATTCTCTTTTCTAACTCTTTTAAGAGAAATGTTCCCAACCCTTGCCCGCGAACTTCTGGCAACAAATACATTTTGCGAATTTCTACAGCATTATTACCCCGTTTAATCGGATAATAAGCTGCAGTTGCCACTAATTTAGATTGGCGTTCTACTACCCAAAATTCGCCGCCTTGATTCTGATAAAATTCTTCAATTTTTAACACGTCCTCATCGGCGCCGAGTGGTTCCCAACGCAAACCATATTCTGCTAAAACCGAACCGATAATTTCAGCGGCAAGGTGGCGATCGCTCTCCTCCCAAGAACGAATTAAAAAATCGCGATATTGTCGTTTCATAAGTTTGTAGTAAGCTTGTTCGTAGTAACGACTTTAGTCGTAGTTCGTAGTAACGACTTTAGTCGTAGTT
>CAZUCT010000274.1:0-3355 GCA_964619285.1 uncultured bacterium
TTTCTATTTTTTTCTGCGACATCTCGACCCTGCTAAAACTCATTAACTGGACTATAGCAATTTGCGCATTGCTAATTGCCCATTCCCCATTCTCAATTCCCCAACATTGGAAAATCTAATTTCTCAAACTAAAATTTAATATAAGTGGAGAGCCAAAGCCAAGGCCGAAACCTGCTATTGGCCCCCTTCACCGTTACCGAACTATTTCTCATTTGTAGACCCTAGTTACTACTTAAGATTTATTTTAGTCCGCCACATAACGCCAACCGTAGGGTTCGTATTCTCGCTGAATTCTTACCATCCAGTTTCCTTGGGGAATTTCAATAGCTTTATGCTCTTCGTGGATCAGAGTTGCCTTTGGAGAAAGCACCCGCAAATAGAGAGTCCCTTCTTTTTCGTATAATTCGGCTTGTCCCTCTGCAATGCGATGGGAATGTCCCGTTACTTCCCCCTCTGCCAAAGTCAAATGAGACAGCTTTTTGCCTTTAAAGCTGGAAGTAATGGGTTTTAAAATTACATCTCCTTGTCTAATTGGTTGCATAGTGTTTTCCTCCGAGCGATCGAATTTTTACTTCTCTATCTATTATTATAAGTCTTCTCTTAGAAATTTTAAAGGAAAATCATCCTAAAGTTAAATACGATTTCTTGACTGCTATGGTAATAAAATCGACCTTTTCCTTTGGCGAGCTACTATCCAGCAAACAATTTGCCAGGAACATTGCTTTTTCAAAAGTCTTAAATTTTTCTGAAAAACAACTTGGAAAACTCTTGGCCTTTATCTGATGGTTTAAAAACTATCTCAGGCCATTTTTTGCTTTTTGCAATCTGCCCAAAATTGTCTGGCTCCGCAAAATAGCTATGTTAAATAAGAGTAAGGCGCGATCCCCATAGCGGGCGATCGCGCCTTTGCGATTAATTAAGAAGAGATAATAGGTAAGAATTACCCGGAGGCCTTTACCGATTAGCCATTACCGACTATCCCCAAATTAGTTGCAGCTAACGTAATTTGTCCATACCCACCCTTGCTGGCCGGGATTTTGTACCGACTGAACGTAGGTCCACTTGCTCTGAGACTGCTGTCCCGGAGGAGGCGTGACTACCCGCAGTTGGGTTCCCTTAGCAAAATTACCGATTTGGTTGCCCGTGGCATTGGGAAAATCTCGAATGGGAACGCTAGGATATTGGGGCGAACCTGTTGCCGTACAGGTAGTACCGATGGCTATGCCTCCAGTCATGTTTGAGCTTCCCAGGTTGTTAGCCTGGCGGCCGCCGCAATTAAGATAAGGCTGGTAAATCCAACCGCTTTGAGTACCGTTTTGGGTAACAACCCACTGCCACTTACCGTCTGGCGATAATTGCTGGGCATTGACCGTCGTGCCATTGTTGACAAAGCCAGTATTTTGACCCCCCGTAGGATTATTGCGCAGGTCTGCCCCCCCTCTGGGATCTGCCGCTGAATTAACCGTGCATTGTTGTTGGTTTTGAGCGATTAAATATTGATTTGCCGTCGGTTGGGGTTGAAAGCCGCTAGCCTTAGCGGCGGTTGCTAATGGGCCGCCCATAAAAGAAAGAGAAACTGCGGCGAGGATTGCTAAGGGTTTTACTGCGGTATTGTTCTTGTTTGTCATACAGGCTCCTAAATTTGCTGTTCTTTATACCCTTAATTACAAATCATAGCAAGGGTATTTCCGGTTGAAATTTTTTTTTCTTTTCTTTTAAAAAAACTTTCTGAGGTAGTAGAGCAATCCTAAATGGGTTGCGAACAATTAAAAAGTAGAAAAAAAATCGAAAAAAATCGAAAGTTTCTTTGTTAGCTTGACTTTTCCCTTTTTCCTATTCCCTACTCTTGCCTTTTGCCTTTTGCCTTTTGCCTAAAGCGTCTAATTATTTGACACAACTCAAATAGGGTTGCTATAGTTGCTTTCCCCTAGCTGTACCGATTGTTTCCCGTTTTTCTCTCTCTAGGAAGATGACTCCTTTTTATGGATACTACTGAGGTTAGTGGTAGTTTTAGTCCGGGCTAGAATACTACAACTACTTAATGTCTCTTCCGGCTAAAATTAAAATTTTTTATGTTTGCTTAAAAAAACTGATGGTTGGAGCGATCGCCCCAACCATCAGTTTTCCCTCCCCATCGACAACTAACAAAACTTTTCTACGCAGCGCACAAATATTTCTACCCCCATTGCCAAGACACTTTCATCAAAATCAAACCGAGGGTGGTGGTGGGGATAAGCCAAATTTTTCTCGGCATTTGCAGAACCTAAAAAGAAATAACAACCGGGTACTTCTTGAAGAAAGAACGACATATCCTCCGCGCCCATTGTTTGACATTCTGGAACCACACCGGCAGGAGTTTCGACAACTTTTTCGGCTACGCTTCTTACCAAGGAAGCAATCTTTTCATCATTAATTACTGGGGGATAGCGACGATTATAGTTGTACTCATAACCGGCATCGTGACTCTGACAAACTCCTGCAATTATCTGTTCTATTCGTTGAGGCAAATAATCTCGGTAAGCTAAATTAAAATAGCGCACGGTACCGCTGAAACGAGCAGTATCGGCGATGACATTGTGGGCATTTCCTCCATGAAATTTCCCAACCGTTACCACTGCCGAATTGATGGGATCTATATTGCGGGCGACTATGGTTTGGAGGGCATTGATTATTTGAGCGCCCACCACAATAGAATCAATAGTTTGATGGGGCATTCCGCCGTGTCCGCCCTTGCCCATTATCGTACAATCAAAGTTTTCCGATGCCGCCATCAAGGCACCGCTGCGGACTCCCACGGTGCCCAGGGGTAAATTGTTCCACAGGTGCAGGCCGACGATCGCCTCTACATCCGGATTTTTTAAGACTCCTGCTTCGATCATCGGTTTGGCCCCTCCCGGTCCTTCTTCTGCAGGTTGAAAGATTATTTTTACTTGGCCCCTGAAGTTCTGGCGATGGTTGGCCAGATAATAGGCCACCCCAAGGGCGATGGCCGTATGTCCGTCGTGTCCGCAAGCGTGCATAATTCCATCGTGGAGCGATCGATATGGCACGTCGTTAAGTTCGTAAATTGGCAAGGCATCTATATCTGCTCGGATACCTAAAATCGGTCCTGGTTTGCCGCTGTCGATAATTGCGACTATTCCCGTTTGAGCGATGCCTGTTTGATCTTCGATGCCCCACTCTTGCAATTTTCCGGCGATAAATTCCCCTGTTAAATGTTCTTTAAAACCTAATTCCGGTCGTTGATGCAAACGTCGTCGCCATTGAACTAATTCCGATTGTAAATTCCCGATTTCTAATCGAACTTGAGAGAGTTCTAGACTGTTTTGTTGAGGAAAAGTTGAGACCATTTTGT
>CAZUCT010000274.1:3455-9404 GCA_964619285.1 uncultured bacterium
GTTTTAATTTTTGTGTTTTAATTTTTGTGTTTTAATTTTTGTGTTTTAATTTTTGTGTTTTAATTTTTGCTTTTTAATTAAAAAGTTTTCGATCCGAGCAAGTCAGTTTTGTAAAAAAATAAAAAACCCCATTCCCCATTCCCTATTCCCCATTCCCAAAAAGCGATAACAAATTTTTTAGCAGAGTCGTTCTAATTCAAGCATTGAAGCTACATGGGCTAGTTTGGGGAGGTTTTTCGGGTCGTCCAGATGGGGCACTATCCCTAAAATAGGTATTTGGGTTAAAGACTGGATGAGGTCAATTGGTGCCCATTGGGTTATTTGTTCGTGGGAGCATGGTTTGGGGCAATTGAGGACGATGCCTTTTAACAAAACCCCGGTCGATCTTGCTAAAGCCACGTTGGCCACAGTTTGAGCGATCGCCCCTAACTTCACTGGCACTACCAACGCAGTCGGCAACCGCCAATCTCTTGCTAAGTCGGCAACGGTCAGTTCTTCTGTCACTGGGGAACCGAGTCCTCCCAATGCTTCGATTAAAACAAGATCTCGTTTTTGTCGCAGGTCGGTCAATGCCGACCATACCTTTTCTAATTCTATCCTGCGGCCTTCGAGTTCTGCCGCTACCGGGGGAGCAACGGGAGTTGCATACCATAAAGGAGTAATTTCGTCAAGGGATTGCTGGAGGGAAAATAATTGGGAGTAGAGTTCGCGATCGCCCTTTCCAGTTTGAATCGGTTTAAAAATGCCCAAGCTACGCTCTGGAAAATAAGTTTGCCAGTAGGAAGCTAAGGCAACGGTTAATACGGTTTTCCCGGCATCGGTATCCGTTCCAGCTATTAGTAGTTCTTTCATTTCAATTAATCATTTAATCATTAATAATTAACAATTAATAATTGTTAATTATTGAAAAATCGACCAAGTTTAATTTGGCAATGGGGTAAAGCGATCGCGGTTTTCAGCAGAGACGCGCTCGACGGTAAAATTCTCAATATTATCTTCAAATTTAGAGAAACTTATTCTGATCTCATCGTAAGCAAGGGCAATAGAAACTCCTCTGGGAGAAGAACATTTAACCTGCATTAAAATCCGAAAGCCAGTTTCCTTATCGGTGTAGAAATTGCGGTAACAGTCCGCACCCACAAATCCTTCAACGGCCAGTTGGTTGAGAGCAGCAATTCCCAAAGGTCGATTGATTATCAAATCGATGGTCCTTTGTTTTTCTTCTTCGCTCATAGCTTGCCACTGGCCGTTTTGAGATTGAGGGATGCTGGGAGTCTGAGATACTTTGGTTTCGCTGCCTGCCTCAGAACAACTAACCGTGAAAATTGCCATTGAGAGCAATGTCCCTAGAAAGCCTTGCCAATAAATATTTTTGACCATTAATCTCCTATAAAAAATCCTAAGCATTATCCACCTAACTTGTTTTTAACAATTTCCTGGACCTTTTTACCATCCACCTTACCTTTCAACTGCTCCATGGCCGGACCCATCACCTTACCCAGATCTTTCGGGGAACTGGCCCCTACTTGGGCAATAATTTCTTCAATAATGGCAGTGACTTCTTCTTCAGAGAGCTGCTTGGGCAAATATTCTTCAATTATGGCCAACTCAGCAGCTTCTAGCTCTGCTAAATCTTGACGGCCTGCCTTTTGGTATTGCTCGATCGCGTCTCGCCGCTGTTTGGCAGCTTGGACCACAACTTCTATTTCTTCAGCTTCGCTGAGACTGTTTTTTCCTTCACCGCGAGCGCTGACTTCTTTTTCCAATAAAAATTTCTTAATGCTGCGGACAGTCTCCAAACGCACTTTGTCCTTAGACTTCATCGCCGCTTTAATATCTTCGGTAATTTTGTCCTTAAAACTCATTAGCCTTGTCCTATTTAAGTTTCTTTTAGATTTTAGAAAGTTTTGTTGCCATGGAGACTTTGACTCCCAAAGAGCGATCGCCCCCAATGCAATCGGCGATCGTAACTATTGCTTAACCAATTCTCAACATTTCTGTATTTTATGTTAAGAAGTTGCCCCAAAAGAATTTGTCATGGTTAGATGATAAAATAACATACGAATAGAACAAGCTGCGAGGACCTGCCGTGATCCGTTCTGCTACTTTGCCCCTGGAGGAATCCGTATTTACTCCAGCCGATCGCGACCGACTGAGACTATTTTCGGGTTCTGCAAACGTACCCCTAGCTACGGAAGTAGCCCGTTACCTGGGCATAGACCTGGGACCAATGGTGCGCAAACGGTTTGCCGATGGAGAGTTATATATTCAGATTCAAGAGTCAATTCGGGGTTGCGACGTCTATCTGATCCAGCCTTGTTGTCACCCAGTCAACGACAACTTGATGGAATTGTTAATCATGATCGACGCTTGCCGTCGTGCTTCTGCCAGACAAATAACCGCCGTAATTCCTTACTACGGTTATGCCAGAGCAGACCGTAAAACTGCCGGGCGGGAGTCCATAACTGCCAAATTGGTGGCCAACTTAATTACAGAAGCCGGGGCAAGTCGGATTATCGCTATGGATTTGCACTCGGCCCAAATCCAAGGCTATTTTGACATTCCTTTCGATCATGTTTTTGGATCGCCAGCAATCTTAGATTATCTGGCAAGCAAGCATTTGTCCGATATTGTGGTAGTTTCTCCCGACGTCGGAGGCGTGGCCCGGGCTAGGGCTTTTGCGAAAAAGCTGGACGATGCCTCTCTGGCAATTATTGATAAACGCCGACAAGCTCATAACGTGGCGGAAGTTTTAAATTTGATTGGCGATGTTAAAGGGAAAACTGCCGTATTAGTCGATGACATGATTGATACGGCGGGCACTATTTGTGAAGGGGCGCGACTTTTGCGCCAAGAGGGAGCCCGTCAGGTTTATGCCTGTGCCACTCATCCGGTTTTTTCAGGGCCGGCGATCGAGCGTCTTTCTAATGGGCTGTTTGAAGAGGTTATTGTTACTAATACTATTTCAGTGCATGAGGAAAAGCGTTTCCCACAGTTGATGGTGCTTTCCGTGGCGAATTTGTTGGGAGAGACTATTTGGCGCGTTCACGAAGATAGTTCGGTCAGTAGTATGTTTCGTTAAAGTTTAAGACCGTCCTCCATCAAGTTAAGTCTTCCCTTTCGGTGCAAGGGGAAGACTTTTTATTTGCGGGCTCTTGAGTAAAATGGGATTTTGGTAAAAGTTTTAGTAGAATTTTTGGTAAAACTCGATTGGGGATAAGATTAGGGAGTAGCAAAAAAATAAAGTACCGATCTGGAGTAGGTTGGGTGCCGCGAACCGGAGCCCAACACCGGTATCTTATTAAATTGCCAGTCCCTTAACTGGGAAAGATGCGGTTTTCAGTAATGCTATAGCGGTCCTTTTTTAGTTGGGGAAACTAAGACGGCGGGCTCCTCCCTCGCCAAAATTGCCACAAATAGTTTAGGATTGGTGTAGAAGCTAAAATAAACGAAATAAAGAGGTGGAACTAAATTTTGAAGAAAACCAAAAATTTACCGCTTCTTGTTAATTAATAATTGTTAATTGTTAATTGTTAGCTGAATTTCAATAAATGGGGTGTCTCAGATTTTCTAATTGCCACGATGACAATTTCAATCTCTAATTGATATGACTAAATATCTGAAAAGAACAGCAGTTGGTAATCCCTCTATAATAACGAAAATAAAAGAGAAAGAATTGCCGGTAAATTACTCAGTAAACCAACTGAAAACTGAATTTTTTGGGAAATACTGGCCCGATGAATCTAGTCACGATGCTCTGGAAGAAATAGTAGGAAAATTAAAGCAAAATGAAGCGAGTCAGATTATAGAATATCTGCGAGAAGAAAAGGGTCAAGAACAAAGGTTTTTGAATCTTTTTTTAGCGGCAAAATGTCTGGCAAAAGCGAAACAAAAGTGGCAGGAAATAGAAGATAAAAAACTGTTAGCAAAGTTAAAAAAAATTTTGGAATACGGTAAATATGTTTTGCTGCTATATCAAACGGGGCAAGAATTAGAGGAAATATCGCTTTTAAGAGGAATGGCAATAAGAGCGATCGCCCGAACCTGGCAAGACAAACCCGGGACTTTGGCCTGGCTCAACAGCATCGTTAAATCCAACGAAACCCCGGAAGTAAGAGCCACAGCAGTACAAGAATTAACGCGCTTGTTTACTCCAGATATCGAGCTGCTAAAAACCCTAGCTGAAATCGATCGAAGTCCGGAAGTGCGGGTGGTAGCATTACAAGAACTAATGGAGGTATTACCGGAACCGGATCTGGAACTGCTTAAAAGTATCGCTTATTCGGATTATAGTCCGGTAGTACGCAAAGCAGCCTTACAAGAATTAGCCAAGATTTCCCAAAACCGCGATACTTTAAATTTTTTGAAAACAAAGGCTAACAACGATGAAAATTTAGCGGTAAGATTGGCAGCGGTGGGGGAATTAGCTAAGAGGTGGCCGATGGAACCTTCGACTTTACCCGCTCTCGAACAAATGCTAATTGAGGGAAGTACCAGCGAGCGAATGTTCGCGATCGCAACAATAGCCTCCCATTGGCAGACAGAAGCTAGGACTTTAAAATTGCTCAGGGCGGCAATAAAATCGGACAAAAACCAAGAAGTCCGCCAAAAAGCGTTGGAAGAACTAGCGCGAATCTCTCAGGATGCCAATAGTTTGTTATTGCTCAAAGCTAAAGCCGAGTCGGACCACAGTACGGGGGTGCAAGAAGTGGCAGTCCAGCAGATTGCCAGAAGGTGGAAAGACGATCCGGAAACGTTAGCATTTTTGAAAAAGTTACTAGAAGACGATGGCGATGTTATCGTTCGTTCTATAGTGGTGCAAGAAATCGCTCGCGGGTGGCGATCGCATCCAGACACGATCGCCCTACTCAAAACTATGGCCGAAGAAGACGAATACTGGGTAGTGCGTCAAACTGCAGTGCAAGAAATAGCTTTATGTTGGGCGGGAGATGGGGAAATTTTGAATTGGCTCAAAAATTTGGCTGCCTCGGACGCTCAATTTAACGTTCGCGAAGCGGCAGTGCGAGGAATAGCCTCGTCTTGGCAGGAGGAACCGCAAACCTTGGATTTTTTGAAAACTTTAGCCCTGTCGGAAAAAGATACATATTTACTAACGGTAGAAATACAAGAAATAGCCCGACGGTGGCACGACCGTCCGGAAACTTTAGGTTGGCTGAAGACTTGGGTAGATTCCTCAGATCCCACCGTGCGACAGACAGTAGTGCAAGAAATAGCTAAATGGTGGCCCCAGGATGGGGATACGGTGGTGTTTTTAAAAAATCAAGCTGAGTTAGATACGAGCGCGACGGTGCGACAAGCGGCTTTAAAAAAGCTAGCTCGCAGGTGGGATCGGGATCCGGAAACGGCGCGAATTTTGAAAAATATCGCTCGGTGGGATGAGGATTCTCAGGTGCGAGTTGTTGCTTTGTTGGAGCTGTTGCGGGGTTGGAAGGAGGAGCGATCGACTTTCGAGTTTTTGTGCGATCGCGCCGTTAGCGATCCGTACAACCAACAAGGTTTATTTTTATCTAACCCTCGTTTTGCCGCAGTTGAGGCGCTCATAGAACACTATCAAGATTATCCCAAAACTATATCTGTTTTGCGCGATCGCGTAATCAACGATCCGGACGAGCAAGTGCGCGGCCTGGTCAGTCGAAGGTTAAATGGGTAGTATTGTTCGTAGCGATAGTTCGTAGTAATCGCTTTAGCGATAAAAAGCTTTGTATTAGGAGCATCTTTTCTTAAGGTCCAATTTTTGTGCGCAATTTGCGCACATTTTTGGGTCTTTGTTAGGAGATGTCCAATTTTTGTGCGCAATTTGCGCACATTTTTGGGCCCTCTTTGCCTTATCCACAAAAAATGACACCAATTTGGTGTCAAAATTTCCTGGGCCTTTGAAAAAATGTCACCAATTTGGTTACAAAATTCCCTGGCCTTTGAAAAAATGTC
>CAZUCT010000275.1:0-9150 GCA_964619285.1 uncultured bacterium
ACAGACAAGATGTCTGTTCTACGGGGAAAATTTTCTGCAAATATTTTTGCCTACTTACTTAATTTTGTCAGGCAGAGCAAAACTAACTATTAAAGGCTAAGATAAAAATGCAGAGGGGGAATTTTTTACTAAAACTGTCACTTGGATTGTTTATTGGGTCTTCAAGACCGAGGCTAGTCTGTAAAGGACTATACATTGGCAGAAAATCTTGACTATTCCTCGGTCTGGCTGCGATCCCCGGAATTTTATGGGGACTATTTGTAGCTGAAGGATAATGGCGAAAAATTTTCAGAGCCCGAGCTTCTGGGATGTCCAGAAGAAACAATAAGGGCAGACCGGGCTCCAAACGTCAAAAATATTTGATCGAATATTTGAAAATGAGACGTAAAGCCCGGAGTATATAAATTAACAAAGCGCGAACTAGGTAAATGAAATCGATGTTAAAGCGACGGACAACTCAAATTTCTCTCTCGATCGGTCTTTCTGTGACTGCTTTGCTAGTGGGAGTGTTTTTGCCCGAGTTAAGTTGGAAAGGCTCTAGCAACTCTCACAACTCTATAGAGGAAGGGCTCGGCTATCCTTCTGAATTCGACGTTACTACTTTGGTGTCGATGTCGCCACAGCAGCGAACGGAACAGCTACAAGCTGCTATCGATAAAGGTAAAAACCTCAATCGCGATCGCGCCCGCTATCTGCTGGCTGCCGATTTAATCGAAAGGGGAGAGCCAGAAGAGGCGATCGCTCAATTAAAAGGTTTGGAGCGAGACTATAAACTTCTCGCTCCTTATATCGTTTTTAAACGAGCCAGAGCTTACGAGACAGCGGGAGCTCTAACTAAAGCTAACGAAGCCTGGCAAGAATTACTGGAAAACTATAGCGATAATCCCGTGGCGGCAGAAGCTTTATACGTTCTCGGCAAAGATAATCCTTCTTACTGGGACCGAGCGTTAGAACAATTTCCGGCCCATCCCAGTACGGTAGAAATTGCCCGAGAGCGATTAAAACAAGACCCGAACCAACCTCAATTGCTATTACTTATAGCTCAATCTGGTTTTCACGTTCCCGAATATGTATCAGTGTTAGATACTTTAACAACTAAATATGCTTCCCAGTTGACCCCCGAAGATTGGGAAACTATCGCTTTTGGTTACTGGGAAAAGCTCGAATACGGTAAGGGCGGTATTGCTTACGGTAAAGCTCCCAAAACAGCGCAAAATATGTACCGTCACGCCCGGGGTTTGTGGTTGGGGGGCAAAACTGCTGAGGCGCGGGCGGGTTATAAAAAGCTCGTCGAAGAGTTTCCCGATAGCGGAGAGGATACGGCCTTGGGTTTAATTCGGCTGGCGAGATTGAGCAAAAAGGAAGAAGCTTTAACTTATTACGATCGCGTAATTTACAACTTCCCCAGTCACGCCGCCGAGGCCATGTACGATAAAGCAAAAATCCTCGATAAAATGGATTCGGCTAAGTCTGCTACCCAACTGCGTCAGTGGTTGTTAGACGAGTATAACAATTCGGAGTCGGCGGCTAAGTTGCGCTGGGAGTTTGCCGAGAAGGCTGCTAAGGAGGGAGATTACCGAAGCGCTTGGAAATGGGGGCAAGAAATTACCCTTCACAACCCGGATAGCGAAATCGCAGCCCAGGCAGGTTTTTGGGTGGGTAAATGGGCGGAGAAACTCGGACGGGATGAGGATGCGAAAACTGCTTATGAATATACTCTCTTGCGCTATCCCCATTCTTATTATGCTTGGCGATCGGCGGTGTTGTTAGGTTGGAACGTGGGAGATTTTACCACCGTGCGTTCTCTGTCTCCAGAAGTGCTGCCACCGACGAAGCGAGAGCCCCTGAGAGCCGGTTCTGAGACTCTTAAGGAATTATATCAACTAGGTCAAGATCGGGAAGCTTGGAAGCTCTGGCAGGTAGAATTTGTTAACCGCCGAAATCCAACGGTTGCAGAACAATATACTGACGGAGTTCTCCGCATTGGCGTGGGGGATAATTTAGACGGGATGTGGATGCTTTCGAGTTTGAGCAAGAGAGAAAAACCGGAGGAAAAAGCGGAATATTTGCAACTGAAGCAGAGTCGGACTTACTGGGAGGCTTTGTATCCTTTTCCTTATATGGAAACTATTGTCAAATGGTCGAAAGAACGCCAGCTCAATACGGTTTTAGTGACTGCTTTGATTCGCCAAGAGTCGCGGTTTATGCCGAAGATTAAGTCTGTGGTTGGGGCGACGGGTTTGATGCAAATCATGCCGGAAACGGGTAAGGAGTCTGCTAAGATAATTAGTCTGGAAAGTTACGATTTGGAAAACGTTAACGACAACGTTAATATCGGCACTTATTATTTGGGTTTCACCCACCAGGAATACGACGATAATTCGATGTTGGCGGTGGCGAGTTATAATGCCGGACCTAATGCGGTAAGCAATTGGCTCAAACGTTTTGGGTTTAAGGATGCCGATGTTTTTGTGGAGCAAATTCCCTATCCAGAAACTCGCGGCTATGTGGAGTCGGTGTTTGAGAATTACTGGAATTATCTCCAGATTTATAATCCAGAAATTTCTCGCTTGATGGCAGAGCATTATGCCAAGCATCAAAAATAGTTAATTGCTAATTGCTAATGGTTAATAGCTAATGGCTAACAATTGACAATTGGCAATTAGCAATTGACAATTAGCAATTAGCGTTCAGATGTACTTATGTGAAGAAAAGTAACGAATCTTATCAAAATATTGAGAAACGAAGCGTTTCTTTGGGAGTGCTTTAACCTAGAAATTTAAAGGAATGTAACGAGAAAAAAATATGAACCTACAAAAATACCGCATCCAATGCACTCTTTCCTTTGGGGACATCTACGCTCAAATCCTGGCCTGGCTGGGCATAATTTTCTTGAGCGTGGCCTCGGGTTTGGCCCTTTGGACTAGCAGCCAGCAAATTTACGCGATCGCCGCCACTGCTTTAGTGGTAGTCATGTCTCTACCCTTCCTCCTCTTTGCTTTCGTCACCACTTTGTTAAACCATATCGAGGTCAAACCGGTGGAGGAAACGGAGGAAGCAGTCTCCGACGTGCCTGGGGTATCGGGCCAACAAACCCCGCAGCCGGCCAGCTAAACCTATTTTAGATTTTAGATTATTAAGTTCGGCAGGAGCAATGTTGACCCGGTTTTTTTCAGAAAAGGGCAATGTTGACCCGGTTTTTTCAACAATACCTTCGCCATTTTATTCAAGGCTAAGTCGCCCGCCAGAAACCCGGTTTTTTGAAAAAACCGGGTTTCTTAACGGCCCAAAATCTTAAGAACTTCTCTAGTTTTGAGTGGAGCGGTTTTTTTATGGTTCAAGATATTAAGAAGTACAACTTAAACATCAATTCAACTATGCTAGAACACGACGTAATTATCGTTGGCGGCGGACTGGCGGGCAGTCGCGCTGCTGTAGAAATAGCTCGCAAAAATCCGAGTTTAAATGTGGCGGTAGTTGCCAAAACTCACCCCATCCGTTCCCACTCGGTGGCGGCCCAGGGGGGTATCGCGGCATCTCTGAAAAATGTTGACCCGGAAGATTCCTGGAAAGCTCACGCTTTCGATACGGTGAAGGGTTCGGACTATCTGGCAGACCAAGACGCGGTGGAAATTCTCGCTAAGGAAGCGCCAGAGGTTATTATCGACCTGGAACGGATGGGAGTATTGTTCTCTCGTTTGGAGGACGGAAGCATTGCCCAACGGGCTTTCGGCGGTCACTCCCACAAGCGCACTTGTTACGCGGCGGACAAAACCGGTCATGCTATCCTTCACGAATTGGTAAACAATTTGCGGCGCTATGGGGTGCATATCTACGAGGAATGGTATGTGATGCGTTTGATTTTAGAAGATAACCAGGCGAAAGGTTTGGTGATGTATCATATCCTTGATGGAACACTGGCGGTGGTTCGCGCTAAGGCGGTGATGTTTGCTACGGGGGGTTACGGTCGGGTTTTCAATACGACTTCTAACGATTTTGCTTCCACTGGCGACGGTTTGGCGATGACGGCGATGGCGGGTTTGCCGTTGCAAGATATGGAGTTCGTACAGTTCCACCCGACGGGTTTGTATCCGGCGGGGGTTTTGATTTCCGAGGCGGTTCGCGGGGAGGGCGCTTATCTGATTAATAGCTCGGGCGATCGCTTTATGAAAACCTACGCCCCAAATCAAATGGAGCTGGCACCTCGGGATATTACTTCCCGCGCTATCACTCTGGAAATTCGCGCCGGTCGCGGCATTAACCTGGATGGCAGCGCTGGCGGTCCTTTTGTATATTTGGATTTGCGACACATGGGGCGCGAGAAGATTATGAGTCGGGTGCCTTTTTGTTGGGAGGAGGCCCATCGGTTGGTGGGGGTGGATGCGGTTAACGAACCGATGCCGGTACGTCCCACTGCTCATTATTCTATGGGCGGCATTCCTACTAATAATGACGGACGGGTTTTGAGTGGTGCCGATGGTTTGGTGGATGCTTTGTTTGCTGCGGGGGAGAGTGCTTGCGTTTCGGTTCACGGGGCGAACCGTTTGGGGAGTAATTCTCTGTTGGAGTGCGTGGTCTTCGGGCGACGGACTGGGGCGGCGATCGCTCAATTTGTGGAAGGTCGCAAGTTGCCAGAAGTGAGCGAGGGGCGCTATCTGGAGGAAGCGCGGCAACAGCTCCAAGGGTTGTTAGACCGTTCGGGAGAGTGTCGCATCGGACAGTTGCGCCAGGAGTTCCAAGATATGATGACTCAGCATTGCGGGGTGTTTCGCACTGAGGAGGTGATGCGCGAGGGAGTGGAGAAGGCGCAAAAGTTACGGGAACGATTTCCCGAGGTTTATTTGGACGATAAGGGCAAGTTGTGGAATACGGAAATTGTGGAGGCGTTGGAGTTGCGGAATTTGATGTTGGTGGGGCAGATTATTTTAACTGGCGCGTTGAACCGCCAGGAGAGTCGCGGTTCTCACAGTCGGGAGGATTTCCCGAAGCGGGACGATGAGAATTTCTTGCGGCATACTTTGGCGTATTATTCTCCTGCGGGCATCGATATCGCTTATCGCCCGGTGAAACTGGGTATGTTTGAACCGAAGGAGAGGAAGTATTAAGGTTTGGGGAATTGGGAATTGGGAATTAATAATTAGCAATTAACAATTTTCCCGGGAAATGTAGGGGCAAAGTCTGAGGGCGGCAAACTATGATAAAAAGCGTTAACTTTTATGTCCGAATGCTTTGCCCCCACCAGTCCAATGTTATACTCGGCACGGGCAGAAAATGCGTTTTTCTTCTTTTCAGAAAAATCCTCTTTTTGAGTCTGAGTATGAGTATAAGTATGAGTATGATACGCTTTATTCCTTCCCGTGTTGAGTATAGCAGGGGTATCGATCGCTCCCGAGTGCGGATGGGTTATTGGTGGGCGAAGCGGTTACGGAATTATGGACTTGCAGGATTTATTACATGGTTTCAGGCAAGGTTTGATGGGAGTAGTTCTCGGTTCGTAGTCGTTACAATTAATGGCATCTTCTGTGAGGGCAGAATAGGGACGAACCGTACATTTTAAACGATAATCTCCGGTGAAAAACGCGCAGCGATCGCAAGGTATTTGATGCAGCTTTTTGACATAAGCTATTCCTTGTCTAAAGGTAGAAAAAGCATTCCACAAACAGGTGGCGATCGCTCCCAAAATACAAAAAGAGCAGAGCAAACTTTGTATTGGCTGCCATCCTAATTCAGAAGTTATGAAGACATCGAACATGGTTTTTACTCGATAATTGTTAGTTGTTAATTTTTAATTGTTAATTGCTAACTGCTAACTGCTAATTGTTAATCCTAACTATTAGCAACTAGCAACTAGCCATTAGCTATTTTCTCTTTTTGCAAAAATAGGACGATCCCTTAACTTTTATTCTCAGAAACCGGGTTTCTGGTGAGGGGTATCTCAGAAACCAGGTTTTTCCAAAAAACCGGGTTTCTTGACCGAAACTCTGGGTTTTTGCTTTCTAATTCTTGCCAAAAATTGAGAATTTTTTCTCCCACGAGCTGAGGATAGAAGCAGTGGAAAAAGTGACGGCCTTGAGGGCACTGCCATAAGCGATCGCCTTTCTTTAAATAGAATTGCCATCCTTGCAATAAATGAGGATCGACAACAAAATCGTCCTGACTGCCGCAGACCATCAACGGTACGTTTACTCCATTTGCTTCGATGCTAATTCTTTTTAAAAGGGAGTGGGGCGACAGAGAATAATTTAGGTCTTCCTCTAAAACTTTGGCTAATTTCTTGCAGTTTTTTGGGTAGCGATCGCCAAATAAACTTTCGACCATTTGAGCGATTATTTTTTCTCGACTAAAAGGGAAAAGTTGGCGATGTATATAATAATGAGCTTGCCAATTAATTGCGGGATAAACGCCGACAGCTAAGAGAGTTAAAGATTGCACTCTTTCTGGATATCGACGGGCATAAAGCAATCCTAATAATCCTCCCATACTATGACCGATAAGATGAATCGGTCGATTTCGAGATTTGAGATAATCGTGGAGCAAAGTAACTGCTAAATCTAACGAACATGGCTCGTCTTGGGATTGAGAATATTCCCACTGAGCAGCTACTAATTTGGTTGATAAATAACGCAGTAATGGCTTATCAAATACTTGGAAGCTAGGACTGACGCTTAAAGATAAAACATCTGGAAGATTTCGCATTTAATTTCCTTTTTTGCTAATTGCTAATTGCTAATTGCTAATTGCTAATTGCAACGGTTAGCAATTAGCAATTAGCGACAACTTCAGTTATTAGATACCGAACTCGGTTTTAAGTTGGGCGACCCATTTTTTGATGCGATCGCCGCTCATTTCTGGTTGATTATCTTCATCCAGGGCCAAGCCGACAAATTTACCGTTTTTAACGGCTAAAGATGCTTCATGTTCGTAGCCATCCGTGGGCCAATGACCCACAGTAGTGCCGCCCAAACCGGAAATTTTTTCTTCCAAAATACCCAGAGCATCTTGAAAATTATCGGCATATCCAATTTGGTCGCCAGTGCCAAAATAAGCTACTTTTTTGCCTTTGAAATCGAGATCGTCTAAGTCATCAAATATGCCTTGCCAGTCGCTTTGGAGTTCGCCAATATCCCAGGTAGGGCAGGCAATAATTATTTTGTCGTAATTTTCCAACTCGCTAGCTTCGATATCGGCAACGTTAAGGATAGTAACGACGTCTTCGCCTCCGAACTCTTTTTGTACGGTTTCTGCGGCTTCTTCGGTTTTACCGGTGGTGCTGCCTACGAATAAGCCAATTTGTGACATTTTTTTCTCCTTGTTAAATTGAGGTAATTTTTGGTTTTTTGGTGTTTTTTTTAATCGAGTCAAGCGCGATCGCTACGAACGGTTCAAAAGTTAATAACTATCAAGTTCGTCGCAATAACCGCTCCAGTCGCTTTGCTCTTCGTCAAGATTTGATATAGAGCGTCTAACGATTATTTTTTCGGCATTAAATTGGGAGCGATCGCTGCTCTGGATGGCGACAACTTTTTCCCTGTCGGCGCTGTCTTTTTTGCTGTTAAAAAACCAAGGATTTTTTGACATTTATTTTCTCCTTTAATCGCAGTTTGCGATTGCTACGAACGTATAGTTTTAGCTTTGGCGCGAACGGCGTGCCAGATGTGACCGACTAACACTAAAACAGCTAGGAAAAATTGAACGTTTGCCCAAGGGAGGCGATCGCTTCCGTAAAACTCGGTGGGATACGCGGTCGTATTGTAAGCGATAAAGGCGGTAGAAACAAATCCCATAAAAGCCAGACCGCCCAAACTATAGGAAAGAATCGCATCTGCTTCGATGGGCAAAAGTCGCAACGCCCAAGGCAAGGGTATGCTCTTTATATGCCATAAACCGCCTGCTATCAGGAGCGTACCGATCCATAAGTGACCGCCGATGACATCCTCTAAATTGTTGACGCTTGCCATCCCCAGGATGCTCCAACCCTCCCGAGTAATACCAAACAGGTAGCCGAAGATTATTACTGGATTGAGGGTTGGGCTGGTAACGAGTCGCACGTTGCCAATAGCAGTATCGTAAATACCGCCAAAGACGGTCGCTTTGAGTACGAGCAAATACGCGCCGATTCCTAATACTACCAGATGGCTTCCCAAAATAAAACTTAATTTTTTGGGATCGTTCCATTCGTAGTGAAACTTGGCAGCGAGCCCTTTTCCATCTTTTAAAACTGCCGGGCCCCGAAAAGTGTGGAAAAGGCCGCCGGCGCCCAAGACTGCGGACGCGACTAGGTGCAAAATGGCGATCGCGAAATAAGGATAAGTATCCTCGACGACACCTCCGGCACCGACTCCCCAACCTAGAGTTGCTAAGTGGGGCAGCAGAATCATTCCTTGTTCGCTCATGGGTTGTCCGGGCACGAACCGCGCTACTTCTGATAGGGCGATCGCTCCCGCCCAAAACATTATCAAACCAGCGTGAGCTATATGAGCCCCCAATAGTTGACCGGAATAGTTAATCAGACGAGCGTTACCTACTAACCAATCTAAATTGGGATTTTCAGCGGCGATCGTGCCGTCGGTGTAAGTAGAAATTTTCACAACTCAAGACCTCTGTACCTTTTGGAGGATTGTAGGGTCGAATGGCACTGACTTAAGCAAAAATCTTAGTTTTGTCATTGCGAGGCGGCGGGAAAACGAGTTAAGTTGTTGGAAAACACCTTAACCCAGCCGAAGCAATCTCATAAGCTGTCTGACTGATTCTTGCCACGGGGGCAGATAACGATTAAATCAAAAATCTAACTCTTACCTACCCCCTCTCCCCTGCGGACATTTCAATCCTTAAATCAGCGGCATTCGATTGTAGTAGTGCTTCCCTGCTAAAATGGTGGGTAAAAATATTAACGCTAATTGCTAATTGCTAATTGCTAATTGCTAATTGCAAGAACGGAGAAGGGGTTGTCACCGTGTCACCGCGTCTCCATGTCTCCGTGTCAATTGTTACCCACCATTTTAGCTGTGACGTGCTAGTAGGGTGCGCACTGCGCACCTCTTTGAAGCCCGTCAATGACTCTCGGAAGCTCATCGATGGCCCTTTGAAGGTCATATAATGACTCTCGGAAGCTCATCGATGGCCCTTTGAAGGTCATATAATGACTCTCGG
>CAZUCT010000276.1:0-9165 GCA_964619285.1 uncultured bacterium
CCCTTTCAGGCGCGACCTGGAGAATCTGCGTGGTTTTAACCCGCAGAGTGTCAACAGCTAAGTAGGTAGGCAAAAATATTTGCAGAAAATTTTCCCCGTAGAACAGACATCTTGTCTGTGTCTAATTAATTGTCTAATTAATTTGGCACTCCTACTTAAAAACTAATGGGGGCGCTTTCGCGCCCCCATTAGTTTTTAAGTGCCCTGGGGCGCACCCATAGCCTTTGAAAAACTCCCCTAAAGCTCGGGAATTGGTATCGAAGGTAACAGCCATTCCGAGATAATAGTGTTAGCTCGCCGCCCCCCCGCCGGAATCAAACGATGGGACAGCACGAAAGGAGCCAAAGTCTTCACATCATCGGGAATAGCAAAATCCCGCCCTTCGAGAAACCCATAAGCTTGAGTCGCCCGATGCAAAGCAACGGCACCCCGAGGACTCGCTCCCAAAGTAATTTCCGAATGCTCCCTGGTAGCTCGTACCAAATTGACAATATACTGCTGTAAAGACTTATCGACCTTAACTTTACTGACAAGGCGACGCAACTCCAGCACCTCCACTAGAGTAATACAAGGTTTCAACTCCGAAGGCTCCATACCGCCAGATAACCTTTCGAGCATCTGAAGTTCCTCTGCCTCTGTCGGATAACCCAATGTCAGAGACAGAGTAAAACGGTCCATTTGGGCCTCGGGCAAAGGAAAAGTTCCTTGATATTCGATAGGGTTTTGAGTCGCGATCGCAAAAAACGGGTCTCCCACCGGACGAGAAACCCCATCGATAGTTACTTGTCGCTCTTCCATCACTTCTAAAAGAGCCGACTGAGTGCGAGGAGTGGCGCGGTTAATTTCATCTGCCAGCAGCACGTTAGCAAAAACTGGACCGGGGAGAAATTCAAATTGTCCCGATTTAGGGTTCCAGATATTAGTGCCGGTGATATCCGTAGGTAATAAATCAGGAGTGCATTGTATCCTTTGAAACTTACCCGCGATCGAGCGAGCTAAGGATTTAGCTAACAGAGTTTTCCCCACGCCGGGAACGTCTTCTAGAAGGGCGTGACCCCCAGACAGTAAAGCTACTAACACTAAGCGGATAGAACTTTCTTTACCGACAATAGTAAGACTTAGATTTTCTTTGAGCTTTTCAATACTTTCTCTCATAATTTATGGTTTGGGGAATGGGGAATGGGGAATGGGGAATGGGGAATGGGGAATGGGGAATTGGTAATTTCGGAGCATTCCCGCCAAAAAATCAAACCTTCAGCAGCGTTTTAGCAACCGCACAATCTTGTTGAATTTGAGCTTTAAGCTCGTTTAAGGAAGCAAATTTTTGTTCTGGCCTTAAGAATTCTTTCAGTTGTACGGTTAAAGTTTGACCGTATAAATCTCCAGACCAATCAAATAGGTGAACTTCTACCGTTGGAGCTTGACCTTCAACCGTCGGACGACAACCAATATTCATTACTCCTAATAAAGGAGTAGAAGAGTCTGTCAGTTTTGGCAGAAAAACTTCCACCGCATAAACTCCAAAACGAGGTAAGAATTTCTCTGGGGGTAACTGAAGGTTAGCCGTGGGAAATCCTAAAGTTCTACCCAGTTTTTCTCCTGGAATAACTCGACCGATTAAACTGTAAGGTCGTCCGAGAAGTTCGTTCGATCGCCCCACATTTCCTTGCAACAGAAATTGACGGATCGAAGAACTGCCGATCCGTTCCCCACTTTCGCAGTAGTAGAGGGGAACCTGCGTAACCTCTATAGCGTAGCTAGCAGCAATCGCCTCTAAATCTTTGGCCCCTCCCGCCCGTTTCCGTCCAAAACGAAAATCCCACCCCACGCTAATTCGACGGGCATCCAGGTGGCGCACCAGAATTTCCTCCACAAATTCTACGGGAGTCAGGGCCGCCAGCGCTTCGTCGAATCGTAAGAATACCACTTGTTCGACCCCCATACTTTCCAACAGGGCTATTTTTTCCTCTGGTGGCGTTAATAATTTTTTAGCTTGACCTGTAAAAAATTCCACCGGGTGGGGCCGGAAAGTTACTACTGTGGAGTAGGGAACTTCTTTTTTATTTGAGGCCATAAGAACTGCCCCATCTCCTCCGTTAGTTTTAGGGGCAGATTCTGGCATTAAAGCTGGTTTTAATATAGGCCGAACTACTTGGCGATGCCCCCGATGTATGCCATCAAAATTTCCGAGTGCAACGGTTGTTGGAGTTACAGCATTAGCTAAAGAAGTAGTTATCCACACGCAAACAATTTCGGGTGCATCTCAAATTTTTTCGCTCCAGCGATCGCGACCCTAGATAAGCTAACACTTTTTTTTAGCCCTCAATTCATGGTCGCTTCTGTACTACTTTTACCTTTTTTTCCGCAGAAAAACCATTATCCCCATTAGCAGGCGGTATCAACTGAATAGAAAGACCTTCTCTAGCCATGAGACTATTAGGGAATTTTTGAGCGACTTGCTCTCCCACTCGATCCAGAAATTCATCATTGTGCAGGGGATCGTGGTGGAAAATCACCAGTTTTTTAACGTTAGCCGCCTTAGCAACTTTAACAGCTTCCTGCCAGGTCGAATGTCCCCAACCTATTTTTGGGCTTTTTTCAGAAGAATACTCCTCATCGGTATAAGTAGCATCATAAATAAGAAGATCGGCATTACGAGCCAAAAAGAGAACATTTTCATCCAAGCGATCGGGAAAATGTTCTGTATCCGTAACGTAGGCCGCAACATAGCCTTGCCAGTTGACGCGATAGCCTACTGCTTCTCCTGGATGGTTGAGCAGGGCATTTTCTACCAAGACATCCCCTATTTTAACTGGCCGACCCACTTCAATGTCAAAAAATTTCAGGTCTGCCCCCATAATTTGTAAGGGGACCGGAAAATTTGGGTGAAGCATTTGGTCGTTTAGTCGCTGTTGGATCGTAGCACCATTAGGAGCAACCGCCCCGTAAACCGAGAACTTATTGATTTTAATAAAGGCAGGCACAAAAAAAGGAAATCCTTGGATGTGGTCCCAGTGGGAGTGAGTGAAAAACATATGAGCTGTCACGGGCATCTGGGATAATAATGACTGGCCCAAAACTCTGAGGCCCGTGCCGCCATCAAAGATTAGGCGTTCTTGGCCCACTCGCATTTCCACGCAAGGCGTGTTGCCGCCGTATCTTACGGTTTCCGCTCCGGGAGACGCGATGCTACCTCTTACGCCCCAGAAGTGAACTGTGAATTGATTTTGATTGTCTGACATGGGTTTTCCTGCAAGATGTTGTTGTTAGTCCATCTAAAGAGCTTTTAATATAATGGTAAACTTTTTGGCATCAAATCCAACCTAGATCGAGCCAGCTCGCCATCTTTAATATTTTAGAGAATATTTTAGAGCCAACTGACCGACCTGGCCCCATAAATAATATTGGCTTTAACCAGTTATTTCCTAACAATAACCTATTAGGGATCCCGATTTAATGCTATCCCCGGCAAATAAGTTTTTTTGTGGTAAGCTTTAAGATTAAAATAATATCGGGAGCATCGAATCTTTGCAAAAATAGAAAATGGCTAATCGCTAATCGCTAATCGCTAATCGCTAATTGCGTTCTAGAGCCATGCAATTAGCAAGAACGCAATTAGCAATTAGCAAAAAGCGTTGAATTGTAGGTTTTCCTCTTACATTGAGATGCACCCATAATATCATATTTATTATTTATTCGTCTTTCTCGCGGGCGGAAAATGAGCTCTAGGAATCAATGGGGGCTGCTCTGATACTGCGTTGCTGTTCTTTTCCAGATAAATTCTTAATTGTCCGCAATTTTTTGGGAGCCCTCTGCCCGAGCAAATAAAACTAAGTTTTTCCTCTACTAGCTCAAATGAATCCACTCAAAAAAACCATCGATAATCTGATTATTAGTAAAACTCGACCGGGCTTTCTAGAAAGTAGATGGCCTAACCCTGCTAGAGTTTTAGATCGCTTCCCAAAAATGGTCAACGAGGCCACAGCCTCGACCCCACAACCAAGAAATAAGACGAAAAATAAGTCAAGGCGATCGCCTCTCTCTACCCGATTTTGGCATAAACTAACTTTTCTGCGCCACCCCAACACCCTCAGATGGCTGCTGGGTCTGACTATCGTCACGACTTGGGGTTATTGGAACGGAAAGTTGCTTTTGTCTTCCGCCGCCGGGGTGGCGATGATGGTCTTAGTTTACCGGATGCAGCAGTGGGATTGGCAAGTGCGCTGGTCGGAATTTTGGCGCTCTTCCATCGGTTCTAACCGTCAGTTAACTTTGGCTGTAGGCAGCGGGGCCTTGGCTACGGTTAGCGTTTACATGAGCCTATCGATCTGGGTCGATTTAGAGAACCACTGGATCGCTTCTGGTATCATTTTACAAAATTTGAGTTTGGCTGTGGTTATTGCTTTGTTGGTTTGGCTGGTTATTGGTAATAAAGCTTCTCAACAACAAGCTTATCTGGAACGAATGCTGGCTTTATTAACCGATCCCGAACCTTTAAAACGTTTGATTGCTGTCCGCGAAATAACTCGCTGGGTTACTAATACGAATTTTTCTCGAAATGACCCTAATAAGTTGTTTGGCCGCCTCAATCAATCGGATAAGGAAACTAGCTTTAATTCTGGGTCTTGGATTTCGCGATCGCATCTCATCGAATGTTTCCAAATGATGCTCCTTCGAGAATCGGAACCCATGGTACATGATGCTATTATTGACGCTTTACAAGCTTTGGATAGTTTCCCAAAAAAAATTAATAAACCTCAATCTTTCTCGGTTTCTTTACCTCTTAATAATTATCAAATTCAGGGGGAATAGATAATTGTTAATTGTTAATTGTTAATTAGGAGCTGCTGAATCAACCAAAAGCCTAATGCTTTTTGCTAAGAGAATCATTGCTAATTGTTAATTGTTATTACCGGATTTTCTCCGAATTGCGGGTGGTTTCAAACCCCGGCCACACAAGAATTTTAGATTGATTCAGCCAGCCCTAATTATTAATTGTTTTTTGGGTCGATTTTTACCAATTTTTTAACTTGCAATTAGCAATTAGCCATTAGCCATTAGCAAAAAGCGGTAAGTTCTTGGTGAGTTCGGCAAGCCCTAATTACCAAGTTACCAGATTGCTCAACTGTTCTAATTTCTTTGGTCCGATACCGGGAACTTCATCTAGATCGGCTAAAGAAGTAAAGGGTTTTGCTGCTCTGGCTTTGATAATTTCTTCTGCTAATTTTGGTCCTATTCCCGGCAAGGTTTCTAACTCTTCTTGACTGGCAAGATTCAAATTAACTTTTTCTCCAGGAGTTCTAAAAATCCCCGGTATTGATTCGATCGCAACGCAGTTTTCTTCCTGCTCTTTTACCTTTTTTAAGACTGCTTGTGGCACGCCAAAAGCGGCATTTTGGTACAGCCTGTCAAACTCTCGTTGAAAATGAGCGGCTACCGTAGGATTTTCAACTATTAATAAAGTTTCGTCGTTAGTAAAATTGGCATTATCGCTCCAATTATGAGAACCGGCGATCGCTATTTTACCGTCGATAACTGCGAACTTATGATGCAAGCGATCGCCGGGCGGTAAAGCAGGTTTTCCTACCGTAAAAATCGGATTTTTCCAAGGACGATTTCCCGGCTGATATTTACAATTATTAGCTAAAGCAACCCCCATCAGATCCAAAGCGCCGCTGTAATGACGGTAAACGAAATTAGAATCGATTAATCCCCTTATTTCTACCCCCGCTTCCTGCCGAGTTTCCAAATAATCTACTAAAACTTGTTCTGAAAATACAAATAAGGCAAAATCTATAGTTTTTCTAGCTTTATTTAAAGTTTCAGCGATGGAAGCATTAACGCTATTTTGCCAAGAGAATCTTTGAGAAGTGGGAGCAAAACGCACCCCAACTTTTCCCTCGCCAATTTTAACTGGCTGCAAAGGTCGCAACGGCTTTTGAACGCCAAATTTACTATCTAATTTGCCCCCAGGGCCATCGCCCCACATCAAGTTAAATTCTTCAGTAAATAAATTAGCTAATTCGGCGCTATCAATCTTCAATAAATTATTAGCATTACCGCGACTTGTAGGTTCGTCAAAATCGCCATGAGTGCCGCTAGTGGTAAAGTTTGCCGAAGTAACTATAGTAGTTTGGCCGTCAACGACGACAAATTTATGGTGCATCAGGCCCGTACCTTTGGAACCGTCCGCAGTATCGTCTAATAACGGCACTCCAGCATTGGCCAGAATTACCAGCGCATCTCTCCGGTTAATTTCTGCTTGACTTAACTGCCCGTCGGCGTTAATGTCTGCCAGTTGGAAAAATTCTTCGTAGCGATGTCGATCGCGATCGAGCAGTTGAGGGACTTCGGCCTCCGTTAAACTACTTAGAGGGCGATTGTATTGATTCTCAATAATTACCCTAACTCGCACTCCGGCTTGGTGTCTCTCTGCCAAAGCAAGGGCCACATCGGGCAATTGCAATTCCTGAACTGCTACATCTGCCGTTGACTTTGCCCCAGCAATAGTCTCGACAATAATCTCTTCCAAATTGTCCCCCTGTCTGGGTTGGTGGCGATAGGGTTCGGTATAAGTTGAAGCTTGGGAGTGATTGAAGTAAGCTTCAATAAAGGGGTCTTGGGGTAAAGGGGCCAGGGTTGGTCTTGGTTGCTGAAACTCAGACTCCTTTTTGGGACAGGCTGTCAGGCTAATAACTAATAGCAAGACCGAGCAGACGCGCAGTAGTACGAACATAAGATGCACTGGTGTTAAAACAACCCGCGAGCTATTTCTGGTAGGGTTATTATTCACAAATTGATTATTCAATCATAACATCGGTGCTTTTACCTCTAATTGGCAATAATTCTTAACATTAATTCTCTCCAAAATTGATGGATGGGAAAAAATCTCTTTTGGGATGGGAATAGTTGTGGGAATTTTTGCTATTAAAGTTTTAAGAGCAGCAATTAGGGTTAACTTTTTGCTGCAAGTACATCAATGCAGATCGTCCCTTGTTTGTCAAGCTAACGAGCGATCGCTCGTTCTTATCTTCATACTCAACTCGAAGTCAATTAATTATAAGAGCTAAGAGTAAGAGTTAAGAGTTAAGAGTAGATTAAAATAACAAACATCGAGACAGAGCCGAATTGATTCGACCTTCCGATACTTCAACCAAAAGCATCGATTGAGGCTTAACTCTATTGATAGATGCGACTATAAATAAAGGATGTGAATGTTTTATGCCTAGAAGAAAAAGAACTTTTCCCTGCGGCCATAAAGGATATGGTAGAAAGTGTCATCGCTGCGAACAAGAACGGCAGGCACAAGAAAAAGCAGAACGCGAACTGACGCAAAAAAAAGAGAAAAAACTTGAATGGGAAGCTACATTTGCTGACGATTTAATAGATCTTAGAGGTCTTCCCGACTATGTAGTGGTTAAAGCTAGATCGATTATTTCTGGCTTAACTGATAACAAGAGTTATAGAGAATACGGAGGCAAAAGATTGAGACACAATAGGTTTATAGTCAGCATTCCAGTGACGCGAAACTACCGCATGATTTGTGAAGACTTTGGCAGTTATGTGGTTCCCCAAAAAGTTATGTCCCACGAGGATTATAATGTTTGCAAACCGGGTAGTTAGTTAAAGCAAACCAGCTCGAACCAGTAAATTTCAGTCAATTTCAGCTAAAGGCCAACGCAGGCAAATAGCTGGCTGAAGGCCAGACCATTGAGGCAATAGAGGAAACTATGCAAATTTACCTAGACTATAGCGCGACAACGCCACCACGTTCGGAAGCGATCGCCGCTATGCAATCCGTCCTAACCCAACAGTGGGGCAACCCTTCCAGCTTACACGAATGGGGTCAAAGGGCGGCGACCATCGTAGAACAGGCCAGAATGCAGGTGGCAAGCATGATTCACGCCCCGCCCGATTCCATTGTCTTTACTTCTGGAGGTACGGAAGCTGACAATATGGCCATTATGGGGGTGGCGAGGCGCTACCAGGAACCCCAACATCTGATTGTGTCTGACGTCGAACATTCGGCCATCGCCGAAACGGTAAGATTGCTGGAACGATGGGGATGGCAGGTGACGAGGTTGCCAGTAAACCGCCAAGGCAGAATAGATCCTCTCGATTTACAAGTGGCACTCCAACCAAATACGGTTTTAGTGTCGGTAATTTTCGGTCAAAGCGAGGTCGGAACTCTCCAACCTATAGAGGCACTAGGCAAGATTGCCCGCGCTAATGGGGTTCTCTTCCACACCGATGCGGTTCAAGTGGCGGGGCGTTTGCCAGTTGACGTGCGAAAGTTGCCCGTAGATCTGCTGTCTCTTTCCAGTCATAAAATTTATGGCCCCCAAGGTTCGGGCGCTTTGTATGTCGGTCAAGATGTTGAGTTGGTGCCGCTACTGTCCGGGGGCGGACAAGAGTTGAAGTTGCGATCGGGTACCCAGGCGGTGCCAATTATTGCCGGTTTTGGGGTGGCGGCGGAGTTGGCGGCCTTGGAAATGGCGGCGGAAACTCCCAGGTTGATAAGATTGCGCGATCGCCTTTTTGATGCCTTGGCCGATAATCCTTATCTCACTCCGACGGGCGATCGCCTCCACCGACTCCCCCACCACGTCAGTTTTTGTCTGAATTTGCCTAATTCTGATGGGGAGAACGTTACTGGTAAGACTATCGTCCGTCAGATGAACTTGGCGGGTATCGGTATTAGTGCCGGTTCTGCCTGTCATAGCGGCAAACTGACTCCGAGTCCGATTTTGGTGGCCATGGGTTATGACGATAGGGAGGCCGTTAGGGGCATTCGTCTGACTTTGGGAAGGGATACCACCGAAGCGGATATCGACTGGACGGCTCTGGTTCTGGGTCAGATTTTAGAACGTTTGTTGCCTCAGCGGTTGGCGGTTGGGGTTTAGGTACAAAAATTAAAAAACCGGGTTTTTTCACACTGTTAAGAAACCCGGTTTTTTGAAACTATTAAGAAACCCGGTTTTTTGAAAAAGCCGGGTTTCTGGCTTTTTACTAATTTGACCCTGGTGACTTTGGTGAATCTGGTGGCGAGTATCCAGACTCGCCACCCATTTAATAGTTTTCCGAAATAGAAAGAACAAAACTCACCAGATTTTTGATACTCTGCGTGCTAAAGCAGCGCAGATTCTTAATTCATCCAAAACTGAA
>CAZUCT010000277.1:0-9089 GCA_964619285.1 uncultured bacterium
AAAAACCGGGTTTCTTAATGGTAGCGACAAGAAAAAACCGGGTTTCTTAATGGTAATGAAAGGGTAAAAATTTATCTAAATCGCTGAAGCGATTACTACGAACAGGGGCGATCGCTACTAATCTCAATTTTAAAAACTAATTGTTCCTTGAGATTCGAGAAAACAGATTTTAAACCTGTCAAAAATTCCCTGTTTTCCTAAAACGTTAAAGGATACGCCCAATGCATCAGAAAATCCTATAGGACAAGTAAACCTTTCCCTACCTAATTGTATTTCTAAATCGTGCAAATAAACTGGGATAAGAACGCCATTACCCACTTGCAAATTTGTTCTTCTTCCGGCGCGGTAATTTAACTCAGCCTCTCTAGCGATTTCAGGTTTAAAAACGCTATAATCGGCACCAGAATCTACATAAGCTTTAACGAGATACCAACGGTTTTCTCTCAGCACTCCCAAAGGAATAATTGGTTGTAAAATACCTCTATTTCCCGGTTGGTAAAAAAAACGATTGACGGTCATAATTGTAAAATTTCTAGACTAAATATCCATCAGGTTCGTTATTAGATTCTGGAACTTCAAACACCAAAGGCATTACCGGAAGTTGTTGTTCTTTAAAAGGTAGATAAACTTCGCTATAGCTCTTACCAACTGCAACAATTTTTCCGTCTTTAACTGCAACAACTTTACCGGGATATTTTTCTATTGTTTCCTGATAATTTTCCGCTAACCACTGGTTATTTTGTTCTAAAATAACTGCCAATTCTTCGACGCTAATATCGCTCATAATTCCTCCTAAATAAAAATTAGCTTGTTAACTAGCTTACACTATAATTATCCTTTTTGTCAACTGCGGGAATGTTGGTCTAGAAACCAGGTTTTTTCTGATTCTCCAGAAACCCGGTTTTTTTAAAAAACCGGGTTTCTTAATGGTAACGGCAAGAAAAAACCGGGTTTCTTAATGGTAGCGACAAGAAAAAACCGGGTTTCTTAATGGTAATGAAAGGGTAAAAATTTATCTAAATCGCTGAAGCGATTACTACGAACAGGGGCGATCGCCCGATAGATAATTAAACTCAAATTCCTCCGCAACTTTAGAACTAACCACGCTGTAATTTGCTCCCGAATCGACGTAAAAATCTACGCGCCTCCAGGCATTTTCTAGCAGAACGCCGAGGGGAATTACAGGTTGAAAAATGCCATTCAAAGGCTGGTATGGAAATCTGACAATTGCCATAAAATTAACCCTCTTTCTTTTGCTTAAATTAAAAACGGCCCTAAATCGTCGGGATGGGGTATAGATAACAGCAACGGCCCTACCAAACCTGCCTTTTTTCGGGCGGCACAATAGTCTCTTACTTCCCTTCCCACGGCAACTACTTTACCATCGTTAACCGCAACCATTTGCCCCGGATACTTCTCGATAAGTTTGTTGTAGTTTTCCGACATCCACTGGCTATCCTGCTCTAAAATAACTGCCAATTCTTCGACGCTAATATCGCTCATAATTCCTCCTAAATAAAAATTAGCTTGTTAACTAGCTTACACTATAATTATCCTTTTTGTCAACTGCGGGAATGTTGGTCTAGAAACCCGGTTTTTTCTGATTCTCCAGAAACCCGGTTTTTTGAAAAAACCGGGTTTCTTAAATGGTTTTGTTTTATGGCACGATAGCGATCGAACCAAATTGGCGAAAGTGGCGATCGAAACTAAATGCTTGAGTTATCCCTAGTTTTTCCATTACTACTTTACTGGCACAGTCGGTAAAGCTCCAATCTTTATCGGAAAACTGACGGAAAACTTGCCATGTTAACTGTATGTCTGTTTCCGTCAAATAATAAATAGTAGCTAATTGACCGGAAAAAAAAGAATCTCCCAAAGCAATTACTCGCGATTTTTCTCTTCGAGCTTTTAGCAAAGTAAGAGTTTCATCTACCACATAGTCAGTTGTTAATAGAGGTTGAGTATTTCTACTAATCCAAGTAGTAGCAGCTAGATGGTCTGAGTCGGAGGGAACAACGCTAGCAAACCAAGCACCTGTATCTACAAAAATCATTGCATATTTTCCTCTGGATAAAGAACTTTATCGTGGTCTCGCCCCGAAAATTCATCCTTATTTCCTTCCAAAGGTAGGGAGGCGATCGCTCCTAAAATATCGGCGGGAGTTTTCTGTTTAAAATTAGACCCACTTTTAGTAAGAGTAATTTCGACTCGCGTTCCCTCTGGTAAGTCAATAGGTTGCGTTAATCGCAACACTCCTCCTTCATAAACTGCTTCTAGTGTCATGGTTATTTGCTGTTTTAACTGGAAATACTATGACTGTAGTTTAGCATGAAACTAAAAAATTACTCGCTCTAAATCGCTGAAGCGATCGCTACGAACGACCTAACAAATTAGATACAAGTTCTATCATTTCTTTGGCTAATTTCCTGGGGTTCCATAATGGGGCTAATGTCTCCGGTTGTTTGGCAATTTTTAACTGCCGTATCACCCTATTTCTTAAATCTAAATCTCTGGCAAACCTAACACCCCATTCCGTATATTCCTCCCAACTCCAAGCAATGCCAGCATCGATATTGACGTTCTTTAAAAACGAATAACCCATGCGCGAAAGATATTGATTTCCCGTCCTGGTAATTACTGGCAAATTAGCCCATAATGCTTCTAAATTATGAGTGCCTCCATTATAAGGATAAGAGTCTAATAAAACATCCGCCACTGAATAAACCGCCCGATGTTCCTCCTCGGTTTTCGTTTGTCCTAAAAATTTAATTCGCTTAAAATCGACTCCCAAATTTTCGCATTCTTGACTGTAACTGCGGTGAATGACATCCACATCTCCCTGCCCTTTTCTTAATAAGATGCTTCCCGGTACTTGCCGCAGAATTTCTACTTGGGCGCGTAACATTTCGGGGTTAGTTTTCCTGCCTGGGGCGACGCATAAATATACCATTTGGTTTTGGTCTATTCCCAGACTATTTCTGAGGGCTATTCTATCTGCGGAACGAATCTCAAAACCGCTAACTGCTACTGCTGTTTCTGGCAATCTAATTAATTTTTCTTTGTAATATTTTTCCATCCCTGGAGGATGGGTGTGCCAGTCGCATAAAAAGTAATTATTTTCTGAAATACAAGGGGCATCAAAACCCAACCAGGAAAGACAAACTGGGGCGGGGTTTTGAAATAAAATATGTACGTTGACTGGTACGGTCATCGAGTCTAAATCGATTAAAATATCGATGTTGTCTTTGACTATTTCTTCCGTTAATTCTTCGTAGGAAGCGAAACCGTTGGGATAGCTTTTCGGCCAATAGAATTTATGGGGGATTTTCTCGAAGCGATCGCTTATATCGTCTCGTTTTACCGGCCCCGTAACGTAGAGATTTACTTCGGTAATTTTGGTTAATTCTTTAATCAATGCTTCGCTACACCAACCGACGGAATGGCGGCGATAGTGTTTGGAGAGAAAGCCTATTTTTGGGGAATGGGGAATTGGGAATTGGGAATTGGGTTTAGGGTAAACTTTTGGGGGGGTGTATTCTTGGCGATCGCGATAATAACTCTCGGCAATTAATTTGTAGAAACTGAAGTTCTTTTCTGGGTTGTCGCGGAGGTGGGGAATGGAAAATAAAACCAATTCGTAGATTAGTTTTACTTCTATCGATGACATCTGTTCGATATTTTGGAAACAGTAACTTTCTATTTCCATCAGTTTAGTTACAGCCTGCAAACTTACGCCAGATTGAAAGTAGGAAAAGAGATAAGCAACGCCAGATAAAATGGGTGCAGACTCGCCGCAATATTGGCAATATTTATCCGCCGCTTCTCTGGCTTTTGCTAAGTTGGTAGTATGGCTGAGGATATCGCATAATTGTTGGTGGGCTTCGATGTAGTCTGGTTTGAGGGATATCGCCTTCTCAAAAAGAGCGATCGCTTCCCCGTGTTTCTCCTGTTTAATAATATGTCCGATGCGACAATAAACCTCCGCCCATTCCGGTTTATAAACTAAAGCTTGTTGATAGTTTTCTATGGCTTCTGGTAACAAACCTTTACTGGCATAAGCCCCTGCCAAATTGGCGTAAATATCGGCAGAAGTTGGGTTGTGTTTTAAAGCTTCTCGAAAATTTAAAATCGCTTCGTCGTATTTCCCTTTCAGCAAATAATTATTGCCTAACTGGTAATGCAAGCTATTTAATTTTGGGTCTAATTTTAAGGCTTGTTGATAATACTTAATCGCCTCGTCTCGGTTCCGTTGTTGGGAATATAAATTAGCCAGATTCCCATAAGCTTGTGCGTTGTTGGGGTTGAGGGCGATCGCTCTTTGATAGCTTCTCATCGCTGCCCCTCGTTTCCCCATTTTAAAGAGAGTATTTCCCAAACAACAATGAAAATTATCATCAACTAAATCTGGCTGAATGGCAAAGGCTTTTTCCCAATTTTCTAAGGCTTCATCGACTTTAGCTTGATGTTGATAAATCTTGCCTAAATTCCAATAAACTCCCACTAAATCCGATTTAATTGCCAAAGCTTTTTGATAATAAAAAATTGCCTCGTCATCATTTTTTAACTGACAATAAGCGCTGCCAATATTAGCATAAGTTTCGGGAAGATTTGGTTGTAATTCTGCGGCGCGTAAATAAGAACGAAGGGCGGCTTCTGGCTTGTTTTGTCTGTAGAAAGCGTTGCCTAAATTAATATAACTGCCGGCATCGTCAGGCTTAAATTTTAATGCTTGTTTGGAAGCAGCGATCGCCTCTATTAATTGCCCTTGACGGAGATACGCATCGGCTCTTTGCCTGTAAATATCCGCCTCCGATACAGTTATAATAGTCGCCCCAGATGGTTCTGGGGAAGGTTGCAAATTAAAAGTAGTAATTTTTTCCCTAGTATCTGCAGTTTCTATGCCTTCGCTACCCGATAAAATGGTATCGGTTTCTTTACCAAAGGTGGCGACTTCATCGGTGGAGGCGAAGCGAACTATTTCCGGTTGGATGCCTCTTTCTTCGTCTATTTCTTGACTGGCATCCGTTTCGGTTTCTAGTTTTAAATAGTTGTTGGTGGTGGAAGTTTTTAAAGAATTGAAATAGGTATCGATCGCCTCCAAAGATAAAGAGCGATCGCCCTCAACAAACTGCTGCCACCGAGAGAAAAAATCCCTAATTTCCTCCTCACTGGATGACGGTTTTTCTAACCGATATAATTCCCGATAAGCTTCAAAATAATTAGGTTGTTTCAGCAAAGCTTTTTGATAGCATTCCCTGGCAGTCGAGACATCTCCTCGCCCAGCAAAAATCAAACCTAACTTAAAATTAACCAGAGGATTTTGCGATCGAAGTTCCAGGGCAGTTTGATAGCAAGAAGTCGCTGCCTGTAACTGACCTTGTTGAGTCAAAACATTACCCAACATCAAACGAACCGAAGCCAATTTAGGATTAATTTTTAAAGCCTTTTGATAAGAAAAAACCGCCAATTCTAACTGCCCTTGCTGATAATAAACGCTACCGAGATTAGCATGAGCTTGGGCAAAATTCGGTTGAATAGCTATTGCTTGGGAGTAGGCATCGATGGCGGGTTGAAATTGCTTTTGACTTTGGTAGGCATTGCCAAGAGTTAGGTAGGCGGCGGCGAAGTTGGGATTAACTTTAATCGCTTTTTCGCAGGAGGCGATCGCCCCAGAGAGTTTGCCTTGGTGGATGTAAACTTCCGCCAATTTTTTATGAGCTTCTGCATAGTCCGGCTTCATGGCCAAAGCTTGTTGGTAGGCGACCATTGCCGTGTAGAGCTGTCCGCTTTCTTTTAACTCGTTGGCTGCGTGGAAATACTGTTCTGCGGTTTTTGGTTTAGCTTTAGATGGCATTTTCTCGGACCCCAAAGCAGGGTAAAGTTAACAGTACCGATCAATTTTAGGACTATAAACCATGAGCGAACAAGATACAGCTAAATTGATGAAACAGCAGGTCGGTAAAGTCGCCGCCGATCGCGTCAAGTCTGGCAGCATCGTCGGACTCGGAACCGGTTCGACCACCGCTTTTATGATTCAGTTTTTGGGCGATCGCCTCAAAAGCGGAGAACTCAAAGACATCAAAGGCATTCCCACTTCCTTCCAGTCTTCCGTATTGGCCAAAGAATACGGCATACCCCTAACCACTCTGGACGAGGTAGATCGGATCGATATTGCGATCGACGGGGCCGACGAAGTAGATCCCCAGAAAAATTTGATTAAGGGCGGCGGCGCGGCCCATACCCGAGAAAAAATTGTCGATGCCCTGGCCGAAGAATTTATCGTGGTGGTGGACAGTTCCAAGATGGTAGATAAACTCGGTTCCACCTTTTTACTGCCCGTGGAAGTCTTGCCGATGGCCATAACTCCGGTGATGCGGGCCATTGAGAAGTTGGGAGGCAAGCCCCAACTGCGTATGGGGGTTAAGAAGGCCGGACCTGTGATTACGGATCAGGGCAACATGGTAATAGATGTCAAATTTGATTCCATCGATAACCCGGCAGAGTTGGAAAAGACTTTAAATAATATTCCCGGCGTGTTAGAAAATGGCTTGTTTGTAGGGGTCGCCACTACGATTTTGGTGGGGGAAATTAAAGACGGGCAGCCAATTGTCAGGGAAATTTCTTAAGATTTTTAGCAGTGCTTTGAATAGAACCAAAAGCCCAACGCTTTTTGCTAATTGCTAATTGTTAATTGCTAATTGTTAATTGCTAATTGTCTTTTTTCTATTAGCCATTAGCTATTAACCATTAGCAACTTTAGCGCTTACTACTAATTTTCTTGATTAATTTCTTGAAAAATCCAAAGAGGCCATAAAAATAAAACCCAAAGTTTAACTAACTTTTGCAGGTTATTAGTGCTTGAAGGTGCTTTACTTAATAAATAGCAGATAGAACCAGAACCTATGTAAGATGCCATAGAGTACCCTAAGATTGCCAATAACAATCCACTCATTTTTTTTTACCCTGAAGTAATTTTGTGTTGCATCCTTTTAATTTTATAGTAATTTTTGCTTAATGTAAATACGCCAAATGGCGTATTTTTTGTTCGAGGGATGGCTTTAGCTTGGTTTAAACCCCACATAGTTGTTAGTTCTTCAAAAGTCTGCGTGGGGTGCAACCCTTTACTTCTTGTCGCTAGCAGCATTTCCCAATAAAATGAAGGAGGGAAAACCAAGATTGATTTTTCTTATAAACTCTATTTATAGAGTTGATGGTTGTACGACAATAAGGGTGGCCGAACAAAATGTCTAAGGAAATTGTAATTACTAGGGGTGAAGTGGCGATCGTTGACGATGAAAAATTCGAGGAACTATCTCAATATAAATGGTATTTGATGGATGGGTTTGCAGGTCGAACAGTGACGGAAAACGGCAAACGCACGACCGCTTATATGCATCGGGTAGTTACCGAAGCGCCCAAGGGCGTATCCGTCTATCATCTCAATGGGAATAAACTGGATAATCGCCGCGAAAATTTATGGTTGGAAAAAGGCAGCGCCAGAATGCACAAAAGAAAGAAAAATGTGGCACATTCTTCTCAATATCGGGGGGTCTATTGGGCTAAGGAAAAGAAAATCTGGATAGCAGAGATTAAGGTAAATAAAAAACACTTGCGTTTGGGGTATTTTGAAAACGAAAAAGAAGCAGCGATCGCCTACGATAAAGCAGCTAGCGAATATTACGGTCCCCTAGCCCAAACTAATTTTGAAAATGGCTAATTGTCAGTTGTTAATTGTTAATTGTTAATTGTTAATTGTTAATTGCCCAACCATGCAATATCGACGCTTTGGCAGAACGGAATTATTAATGCCGATTTTCTCCTGCGGTGGGATGAGATATCAGCATTCCTGGAAAGACGTTTCTCCGGAGAAAATCCCCCAGAAAAACCAACAAAATTTAGAAGCTATTATTCGCCGGGCCTTGGATGCGGGCATCAATCACATCGAGACGGCCCGGGGATATGGGACTTCGGAGATGCAACTGGGGAGGATTTTACCTAAATTGCCTCGGGAAAAACTGATAGTCCAAACTAAGGTCGAACCTAAAAGCGATCCTCAAGAGTTTAAACGGCTGTTCGATCGGTCCATGGGGTTTTTGGGGTTGGACTATGTGGACTTGTTGGGAATACACGGTATTAATACCAGGGAACTGCTGGAGGACGCGGTTAAACCGGGGGGCTGTCTGGAGCTGGCGAGGCAGTGGCAAGCTGAAGGAAGGGTTCGATTTATCGGTTTTTCTACTCACGGTAGTACCGATGTTATTATCGAGGCCATAGAAACCGACGAGTTTGATTACGTCAACCTCCATTGGTACTACATCTTTCAAGAGAATTGGCGGGCTGTTGAGGCTGCCAACCGCCACGATATGGGGGTTTTTATTATCAGTCCGTCGGATAAGGGGGGGCAATTATACGGGCCGCCCCAAAAGCTGATAGACTTATGTCATCCTCTCAGTCCGATGGTGTTTAACGATTTGTTTTGCTTGAACCATCAGCAGGTGCATACTTTGAGCGTGGGGGCGTCGCGACCGACGGATTTTGAGGAGCATCTGAAAACTTTGGAATTGTTGGATCGGGCACCGTTAGTCCTGCCGCCCATTTTGGCGCGGTTGGAGGAGGAGGCGATCGCTACTTTGGGGGAAGATTGGTTGAAAACTTGGGAGTTGGGCTTGCCCGCCCCAGAGGAGACACCGGGGAATATTAATATCCCGACGATTTTATGGTTGAGGAATTTGGCGATCGCTTACGACATGGTAGAGTATGGCCAGATGCGCTACAACCTTTTGGGCAATGGCGGTCATTGGTTCCCCGGTCAAAATGCCGCTGAAGTAGGTAAATATGACCTGGGTCAATGTCTGGCAAGTAGTCCCCATGCCGCTAAAGTACCTTCTTTACTAGCGGAGACCCACCAACTGTTGGGAGGGGCACCGGTTAAACGTTTGTCTCAAAGTTAATTAACAATTAACAATTAACAATTAACAATTAACAATTAGCAATTAACAAAAGGTTTATGGCTCACGAAGATGTTTTTAAAACCGAGGTTGAATGTTCGGAGGAACTAACTCCTAACGAAGCGATATTTGCCATTGGTC
>CAZUCT010000278.1:0-9055 GCA_964619285.1 uncultured bacterium
TTAAATTGAAACTCGCCTATTTCTAAACCATCTCCACCCTCAATTGACCTTCGATGTTCCCTCAACCTACTATATAAATTTTGCGTTTTTGAAGCAATCCCAATACGACGACCGCCAACTACTGCTTTACCTATATAAATTGGCAAACAGCAACGATTAGAATTAGCTTGGCTTTGACAAACATACAGAGGATTAATACCGCAATAAAAAAGGGCATAAACTCCCACATAAAGTTTAAGGTCTGCTTTTAAATTGTCCAGTTCTTCTAAAGAGTAACAATCTTGGTTGTGAAAAAAGTTAATCAATTCATCGGCTAAATTAGCTGGTACTTTAAAAACATCTATCATGGTTAAAATATCTCAGAAATGTTCGACAGCTTTAACAGATTTAAAACTAGATTTAATCTGCCTAGCTAATAATGCCGATAAACTTACAGGCACCGCATTACCAAGCTGACGCATAATTCCCGTCCAGGAACCTTCAAATAAATAACTATCTGGAAAAGTCTGCAATCTTGCGGCTTCTCTTACTGTAAAATAACGAACTTGTCCGCTGTCAATTATCATCATATTCTCTCCTCCTGGTACTCCATGAACTCCTGCTTTAATAGTTTTAGCAGGTTCGTCTAGGGGACTGCCGGTGTGACCTGGATAAGATTTTGCACCAGCAACAAATAGATGATTGGCAATATGGCTATTTTCCCCTAAAGTGGGGTCGGGTAAGTCTCGAATGGTATCTCGAACTGTTAACCATCTTTGAGCTTCTGGGGGGAAAAGTAAAGACTGCATTTTTCTAATTTTAGAAGCTAACTTTGGGGGCGGTTCTGGTTTTTTAATTTCGTGTTTTAACCAATATTCTCCAGTTACCCACTGAGAATAAAAAAGGGATTCTTGAGAATGGGTTGGGGGTGGAAATGATGGTTTGAAGTTTAGATTTAAACTTAGATCGGAACGAAACCCTATTATAAAAACGCGATCGCGCTTTTGAGGGATTCCGTAATCTGCGGCATTTAACAGGCGGAAACTTACTTGATAGGACAAACCTTCTTTAATGCCTTTAATTCGATATTTTTGCAGGCGATAAAAATGTTCCAACCAAGTTTCATCGTTTTTAATAATAATTTCTGGATAAGTTAATTGTAGAATGAGATAATTAAAATAGTCTGCAAAAGATTTTCTCAGCAAACCTTTAACATTTTCTATTAAAATAGCTTGAGGTTTTAACTCTCTGACGGCCCGGATAAATTGGGGGAATAAATTGCGGCGATCGCTATTTCCTTTATGTTGACCGCCATGAGAAAAAGGTTGACAGGGAGGACCGCCAGCTAATAAGTTAATTTCTGCGGCTATTTGTGAAAAGTTATAATTTTTAACATCCCCGCAATAAATGGGATTAATAATATCGGGGAAAAGATGCTTTTGATTTAAGCGCAATGTTTGACAAGCATCGGGGTTTATTTCAATGACAAGCTCGTGGTTAAATCCTGCTTGAGTTATGCCTAAAGTTAACCCTCCCGCACCTGCGAAAAGTTCTATAGATTTCATAGTTTTTTTGCTGTTTTGCTAATTGCTAATTGTTAATTGTTAATTGTCAAGCAATAAGCGGTTGGAAATACAATTTTATATTGACTTGTTCAATGGTGCGCGACGCGCACCCTACTGGATAATTTGGTGCGCGGTGCGCACCCTACGGGAGAAATTCTTGGAAAAAGGCATTTAAAATTCGATTGCCTTGAAATGCTACTTCAATTTTATCGATTTCTGCTTTGCTAAAATATGCCAATCTTTGACCTTCGTGCAAGTTAATTTTACTCGGTTCTAAATCGATTTCTTTCCAAAAAGCATAATCGATTCTATCTCCTAAATCGAAACTCCTAAAAAAAATTATCTCTCCCACATCTAACTCGATTTCTTCCAACATTTCCCGCCTAATACACTCTTCTGGGGATTCGTTTTCTTCAATATATCCCCCTAAAATATTCCAAGTATTCGGATAAGCAATAGAATCTTTATCGTCGCGCAAAACTAATAAAACTTGTCGCTGACTGTTTAAAAGGATAAGAGCCGCTCCTTGAAGTTTACTCATAAACGCAGTTAAAATTATGGGACAACAAATATAAGCAAATACTAACTACCAAAAACCTAGAATGCCACGCCCCGAGAGTCCCTGTCTCAGTATAGCGATCGCTCGCCTCAAAACTCCCGAGGCCAATCGTTTTGCCTCCTGGGTACTTCAGGCCCCCCACCAACGGGGCTACGTCCACCACGACCGTCCCTGGCCAGAAAGTCTCTCCCACATCTGGCGCGGGTGGTTAGAAATGTTCTCCCCCCAAAGCTTGCCCAATTTTACTCCCATCGTCCCGTCTGGGGCCGAAAAAAAATTAACTCCCAATCTCCCCGAGTCGAGTTCGGGCCAAAATCTCAGCTACACGGCCCGCCTGATGCAGAATTTAGGGATTAATTTGTGGCAATGGCTGTTCGACGGGCCTATGGGGGCCAGCCTCCACCAAAGTCAGGGCATCGCCATCGGACAAGATCGACCTTTGCGAGTCAGACTGGAGCTGCGGGAACCAGATTTAATCGCTTTGCCTTGGGAAATTATGCAACCGGGGGCGGGTTTGCCGGCAATTTCTCTGAGTCGGGAACTGCTTTTTAGTCGTACCACTAGCGACGTCAACCCTTTGAGCGATCGCCTCCCCACCCAATCCTTAAACGTTCTCTTGGTTTTAGGAGAAAATCCAGAAGCGATCGACAACAGCGACGGGGAACTCCAATTACAACTAGAACGAGAGGCCGCCTATCTGGCAGAAATTCTCGAAGGTAGCGGTAGAACCGATCCTAATTTAGATAACTCTAATTTGACGATACCTTGCCGGGTGGATGCTCTGATCCAACCGACTGCGGCAGAATTGATTGCCAAAATCGACAGTAAAACCTATAACGTTCTGTTCTACGCCGGTCACGGGGAACCGGGCCCCGATGGCGGTTGGCTGTTTTTGGGACCGGGAACGGTTCTCAACGGTACGGAATTGGCGCAAGTGCTGGTTAGGGGCGGGGTGACTTTGGCGGTATTTAACGCTTGTTGGGGGGCTCTGCCCGCTAGAGTTCCCCAGGAGTCGGGGGGCGGGGAGTATATTCCTCGCAGCAGTTTGGCGGAAGTGCTTATCCACCACGGGGTGCCTTCGGTGTTGGGGATGCGGGATGGGATTAGCGATCGCGAAGCTCTTAGTTTTATTAAAGCTTTTGCGAAATCTCTCAGCGAGGGAATGGATATAGATCGGGCGGTGGCGGTTGCCAGACAAAATTTGCTGACTCTTTATAAGTTCAATCAACCGGCTTGGACTTTGCCGGTGCTATATATGCACCCAGAGTTCGACGGACAATTGGTCGAGGTAGTAGAGGATGTGGTGACTCAACTGCCTACTAACTCGCCGACGAGGTTGGGACATTCTTTGTCGAGGGCTTATTTGCGTTTGCTTGGTTCTAATAACGAAGCGTGGCCTCTGTGGGCGGGAATTTTACGGGTGGGACGTTGGCCGGAGAACGATCTGGTAGTGCAGGAGAGGTGGGTTTCTCAAAAACACGCGGAGATTTTCTCTCGCAATAGTATGCCGGAAATGGGGAACGAACCGACTTATTTTTTGCGGGATTTTTCTCGTTACGGGACTTTAATTTCCGATCCTGTCGGTTGGCAGAGAATTCACCGGGAGGAGGTTGCTTTACAGTCGGGGACTTTGTTAAAATTTGGCAGTTCTCAGGGTCAGACCTTTGAGTTTGTTATTGAAACTATTTCCAGTTTTGGTAAAGGCTGACTGCGGAACGAACTTATTTGCTGTTGTAGCTAGGAAGGTAGGCAATTAGAAAGTGTTGCTAATTACCAGCAGCAAATTACCAATTACGAAAGTTTACCCTGGAGCCAGATTATGACTAATCTAAATAATAATTCTCAATTTTTTGAGGATTTCCAAACCCGGACGGAATTCGATCTATTAGAGGCGATCGCTCTCGACGATACTGCTTATCCTTGGAGTCCTGCGGAATCGGATGCTTATTTTACTAGCTTGGAAGGAGAGTTTGCCGAGTCTAATTTTTTAACAAATACTGACATTGTTAATGGTTCTCAAAAACTGTTTGCCACCCTGGAAGAAAACTGGTCTAAATTTACCGTACATCAATCTTTATTTGAAAAGTTTGGCAGCAGGATGCCTCAAGATTTATTGACGAAGTTAGCAAGTAGCGTTCGAGAAATTAGCGACAGATCTCGCCAGACATTGGGAGGTTTATCTTTGAGCGATCGCCTGGTTTATTGCGTGGGAGAAATTATGCCTCAATGGGCTTTAGAAGATTTGGAAGTTTTAGCCCGTCCCATGGCTTATGCCATGCGAGATTCTCAACTGGATCCGGTGGATTCAACTTTAGCAAATATTCCCGAGATTAATTGGCAGGATTTATCTGAAATAGAAAGGGCTCGTTTGTCTTTAGCGATCGCTCTTTGTGGCATCTCAGAAACTGAGGAATAAATGGCGATCGCCCCTAAATCCCCCCTTGAAAAGGGGGGACTTTGAAAGTAGAAAGTAGGGTGCGCACCGCGCACCGCAAAAACAATAACTTCAAACATATTACTATGAGCTTAGTTATTAGCGACGAGATTTTAAAAGTAAGCGAAATGTCGGCCAACGAATTAATGATAGAAATTGCGATTTTGCTTTTTCAAAAAGAGAAAATTAGCCTGGGTAAAGCTAGCGAAATAGTAGGAATGAATCGCATAGAATTTCAAACCTTGCTAGCTAAACGTGGGATTTGCATTCACTACGATGTTGCTGAATTTCAAGAAGACATTGCTAACCTTCGGGAAAGAGGTTGGTTATGATTATCGTCAGTAACACATCTCCTATTAGCAATTTAGCTAGGGTAGGGCATTTAGAAATTATCCAACAAATTTACGGGAAAATTATAATCCCTACTGCTGTTTGTGATGAACTAACCCATAAAGGTGCTGGGGAAATTGTTGCTAGAGCGGTAAAAGAATTAAGTTGGATTGAAACTCAACCTTTAGCAGATTTAACAAGAGCCAACAATCTGCAAAATACACTTAATAAAGGAGAAGCAGAAGCTATTGCTTTAGCTTTAGAGTTAAATGCAAACGAACTGCTAATAGACGAACGACTCGGAAGGAGAGAAGCTATGGGTTTAGGGATTTCAGTGACGGGAGCTTTAGGCATTCTTGTAATAGCTAAAAATCGAGGACTAATTGCAGAAGTTAAACCGATAATAGATGAGTTAATTTCCGAAGTTGTTTTCCGAGTTAGCGATCGCTTGTATGCCGATATTTTGCAGCAAGCTGGAGAGTAGCTTGTAAGTAGGGCACCGCGCACCTTATTTTATTCACATTATCCGCAAAAATTATGAACCAAAACACCTATTCCCTACCGATTAGTTTCGAGCAAATATTAACCTTAGTCAAGCAACTACCCCATCATCAAAAGTTGCAATTAATTAAAGAACTAGAAAAAGAAACCTTGAATAATAGGCTAACAAAGTTATTAGAAACTTTTGAAACAGAGGAAGTTTCCTTAGAAACTATTACCGAAGAACTCGAAGCTGCTGGGGAATAAATCTATGGAAGAAAAAGAGGCAATTAGAGCGATAATAGATACTAACCTTTGGATTAGTTTCAAACAGCTAAAGAATCGGCCTGTGAAACCCGGTAATTCCTGCCAACACCTTCGCCATTTTCTTGTAGGTCAAGTGGAACGCAGACCGAACCCGACGTATTTGTTGGGTTCGGTCTTCGTTCCACCCAACCTACGAATGGTATTTTTTTATTTTGGCGAAGGTATTGTCCGGCAAAACCGGGTTTCTGAGAATACTTGACCGACTCTCTAGTAGGGTGCGCACCGCGCACCTTATTAAGCTATAATAAAAAATCCCAATTTTTCAGAACAGAGCTATTATGACAGGACATCATAAATTTAAGGAACTAACCGAAAAATTTTCACCAGAAAGGAAAGCTAGAATAGAAGAAAAAAAAGTTAAGTTAAAAAAAGAAATAACTCTCTACGAATTGCACCAACAATTTTTAGAAAAACAAACAGAACTGTATGTAAATCATTTACGAGAAGTAATTTCAGCAATGGGAGGCGAGTTAATTATTAAAGCTCGTTTTCCCGACCGAGAAGTAGTCATTAATAGTTTTAGCGACTTGTTAGAAAATGACTCCATCTAATCTATAAAACTGAATAACTTATAATCCATTGCGGGTATTTCATATTGGCAGAAACAGTTTTGCTGTTGCTGCCATTTTTTTGGGAGCGAAAATTGTCTAATTCCGCTTATTTATTGCTTTACCATTAACAATTAGCAATTAGCAATTAGCAATTAGCGTTAAATTGTTGGTTTTCTTCTTGCATTGAGATGCACCCATTTTTTTGTCCCTACTTTCATCTATAATTAAGAAGATTTAGTCTAAGGAGTTCAAATATGGTCCGAATTTTGAAGCTGGCAAAGATGACGCCGGCGGAACTCTCCTCGTTGAAAAAACGGGCGGAGTTGGATATTAATAATGCTCTCTCGGTGGCGCAAGAGGTAATAGATAAAATTCGCACTAATGGCGATGGGGGAGTTATCGAATATGTTAGAAAATTCGACTACCAGGGGGCAACGGTAGAAAATATTAAAGTCACCGAGGCCGAGTTTGCCGCCGCCAGAGAAGCGATCGCCCCAGAAATAAAAGAGGCGATCGAACAGGCATTCGCTAATATCACTAAAGTTCACAAGGGGCAAATGCCGGAAGAAATTAAACTGGCAGAAGTGGATAAGGGAGTTTTCGCTGGCGAAAAAGTGACTCCCATCGCTTCGGCGGGTTTATACGTTCCCCGTGGCAAGGGCGCTTTCCCTTCGGTGATGTTGATGCTGACTATCCCGGCAAAGGTGGCGGGGGTGAAAAAAGTTATAGTTTGCACTCCACCAGATAAGGAAGGCAATGTGGAACCGGCCTCCCTGGTGGCGGCAGAAATGGCGGGGGTGAAGGATGTTTACAAACTCGGGGGCATCCAGGCGATCGCGTCGATGGCGATCGGTACCGAAACTATCCCCAAAGTTGATAAAATTACCGGTCCTTGCAACGTTTACGGTTCTGCGGCCAAACGGTTGTTATTCGGAACGGTGGATGTGGGACTGCCGGCGGGGCCTAGCGAGTCTATTATTCTCACGGACGAATACACGGATCCGCAACTGGCGGCGCTGGATCTGTTGGTGGAAGCGGAACACGGACCGGAGTCGGCGGCCTTGTTGGTGACTCACAGCGAGTCGGTGGCGACGGCGGCGGCGGAGTTTGCGTCGGAGTATATTAAGAAACTGCCCCAGTGGCGGCAAGAATTTTGTGAGAAGGGTTTGTCTTCTTATGGCGGCGTGTTGCTGACTTCGAGTTTGGAGGAGTCGATCGCTTTTGTGAACGAGTACGCCCCGGAACATCTGGAGGTTTTGGTTAAGGAACCGATGGCGGTTTTGGGCGAGATCCAGAATGCGGGGGAGATTTTGCTTGGTCCTTATACTCCTATCCCCACTGCTAATTATTGTTTGGGGGTAAATGCGATTTTGCCAACGGGTGGTTTTGCGCGGTCTTATTCGGCGGTGTCGGTGTTCGATTTTCTGAAGCGTTCTGGTATCGGTTATTTGACTAAGGAGGGTTTTGAGAAGTTGAAGAAGACTACTCATACTTTAGCAACTTACGAGGGTTTCCCCGCTCACGCGATGGCGATCGCCGAACGGGATGCTTTGTTTAATAAGTAGATTACTGGTAGGGTGCGCGATGCGCACCTTACAAGCTACCATTGGAGTAACCCATGCTACAAGATATCGTTGCTGTGGAAGCAAAACAAGAATATAAACTCTACCTAAGTTTTGAAAATGGAGTTTTCGGAGAAGTTGACGTGAGTCAGTTAATAGAATTTTCTGGAGTTTTTGCTCCTCTAAAGGAACTATCGTACTTTAAGCAAGTGCAAGTAAACTCGGAAGTAGGCACTATAGTTTGGCCGAATGGAGCAGATTTAGATCCAGATGTTCTTTATGCCATTATTACTGGTGAAGCTTTGCCTAACGTTTCCGTTGGTTGATAAGATGTAGGGTGCGCAGCGCGCACCTAATCAACTTTTTGTTTTTCGTTCCCATTTCGTGCTAAAATTCTAATAGAAAAAAACCTAGTTAATCGGAGGAATATGTTAGAACAACAAACGATCGCAGTTCAAGAAGGAATTTGGCTCTCGAAAAGCTTGCTAGAAAAAGCGGGTTTGGGGTCTCGGTTGCAAGTGGCGATCGAAGCAGGAGAAATTCGGATTATTACTGCCCCACTCGATGAGTCGGAAACAAAAAAGCAGGAGATAAAAAACGGTCAGGCAACAGATGACGACTTCGACCTCATGCAGACCCGCACTTGGGAACTTTGCGGTGCTTTTGAGGTAACAAACCCTCCCGAGGAGGATATTGTCGAACGCAAGGAAACAGGAGCTAATTGCTAGTATTAATATCCCTGGCAATTTCCGGCAATAATGGACAATGGGGCCAGACTGCAGATTTTGAATAAAAGTAGTTTATAATGAGGATTGGAGGTGATGTTCTTTGTATTCAATCAAGTTGGAATTAAAACTCAATAATAAAGAGCGGTCGTTGATGGCTCGGTGTGCTGGTTATGCTCGTTTTGTGTATAATTATGGTCTGAATATGGTCAATGGCACCAAAGGGATGACTAAAGTAAATAAACGTGGCAAGGAGGTGAATTTTAGCTATAATCAACGCATAAACGAAGCCAAGAAAGTCTTTACTAATTATGTAAAGAAGCAGTCAGAATATGCTTGGACAAATGACTATTCGTCTCGCATCTATCAAAAGGCTTTTCAACACTTAGGGGAGGCTTTTAAACGATATAAAGAGGGCATTAGTAAATATCCTAAGTTTAAAAGGAAAAAAGACCGACCATCTTTTACTGTTTATGACGGTAACGGAAAAGTCACAATTAACGCTGGTAAGAAAATTAAAATACCAACATTAGGGACTTTTAG
>CAZUCT010000279.1:0-6151 GCA_964619285.1 uncultured bacterium
CAATCGCGCTCCGCGATTACTACGAACAATCGCGCTCCGCGATTACTACGAACTAGCTATTAGTTCTTTTAACATTTGTCGGAGCCCTTGCCGCCAGTGGGGGGGATGAGTTTCGAGAATTTTAGAGATTTTGGCGCAGTTTAAGACTGAATAAGCGGGGCGTTTTGCCGGTGTTGGATATTCGGCGGTGGTGATGGGAATTACTCGCTTGATTTGAAGGGGAAAATTTAGTTTTTCTGCTTCTTCAAAAATGGCGATCGCGAAATCGTACCAACTAATTGCCCCGCTATTAGTGTAATGATAAATCCCAAGGTTGTTGGCATTTAAACGGGGTATTAATTGACCGATCGCCGTTGCTAAATCCCCCGTCCAAGTAGGACTCCCTACCTGGTCGTAAACTACTCGCAATTCCTCCCTTTCTTTCCCCAGTCTCAACATTGTTTTGACAAAGTTTCCCTTGCCTAATGCACCATAAACCCAAGCGGTTCTAATGATAACATATTTGGCATTAGTCTTTTGAATTGCTAGTTCGCCCGCGAGCTTAGAACTGCCATAAACGCCTAAAGGATTAGTGGAATCTGTTTCTAAATAAGGAACGCTGCGAGTGCCGTCAAATACATAATCTGTGGAAATGTGAATTAAAATTGCTCCCAATCGTTCGGCTTCGGCGGCTAAAATTCCTGGGGCAGTTCCGTTGACTGCTGTTGCTAATTCTACTTCGCTTTCTGATTTGTCAACTGCAGTATAAGCGGCGGCGTTGACAATTATCTCGGGTTTGATTTCTTCGATGATACGAGAGATATTCTCTGGATTTGCTAAGTCTAAAGTCGAGCGCCCAGAAACAGTTAAATCTCCTAAAGGTGCGAGGAGAGGTTGCAATTGTTTGCCTAGTTGTCCGTCGAGTCCGGTTAATAAGATTTTCATGCAAATATCTCGGCTGTTTTTAATGTTTTACCTGCTTCGTCTTTTTTAGATAACACTGGCGTTATTTCTTCTGTGGGCCATTTGATGCCAATATCGGGGTCGTTCCAAATAATAGAACGTTCGTATTGCGGGGCATAATAATCGGTGGTTTTGTACAAAACTTCTGCTACTTCAGATACTACTAAAAAACCGTGGGCGAATCCCGGCGGTATCCACAGTTGTCGTTTGTTTTCCGCAGTTAAAAGATAGCCTACCCATTTGCTAAAAGTGGGAGAAGTTTGGCGAATATCTACCGCTACGTCGAAGATTTCTCCGACAACTGTTCTTAGTAATTTGCCTTGCGTTTGTTCTATTTGGTAGTGCAAACCTCGCAAAACTCCTTTGGCAGAACGGGAGTGGTTGTCTTGCACGAAGTTGAGGTTTATGCCTGTTTTTTCTGCGAAGTTTTTCTGATTGAAGCTTTCAAAAAAGAAGCCTCTTTCGTCTCCAAAAACTTTCGGTTCGATGAGTAATACTTCCGGTATTTCTGTTTGAATTACGTTCATATAGCGTTTTCATCTCAGCTTGCCTTATTTTTTACCATACAACTGCCAAGCCCGTGCATTAAAATTTTTGAACTTTTTTTCCCGATGGTTTGCTTAGTTCGAGAAGGATGGGTTGGGATAACCACAATGCGAGTCTATACAGAATCTAAGTTCAAAAACTAATCTGCAAACCACGCAAAAAGGAAAACTTATGACTCAAATTGTAATTCCCCCCGGCACTGAAACTGAAGCATCAGTAAGCATACCGCTTCCTGGTGGAGGGCGAGGTCTGGTTGGAACGCCCGACCCCGATCGCCTGCGAGGCACCCAGTTCGGAGACATCATGTCGGGCCTGGCAGAAGACGACTTAATAGCGGGCGGTGGCGGAGATGACGATATCTTGATGGGTTTTGGGGCCGACACTGCTGTTGGCGGTATCGGTAACGACTCCATCCAGGCCAACCGAGGCAGCGACTCTTTAATAGGTGGCGAAGGAGACGACTGCTTGCGCGGCGGTAAAGATAACGACGTTCTGGAAGATGACTTCGGAAACGACTCCCTATTTGGAGATAGGGGAGACGATGTCATCAGCAGCGGTAGGGGCAACGACTATATCGAAGGCCGTCAAGACAATGACATCATTGATGCTGGCGACGGCGACGACTTAGTCTTCGGCGGTAAAGATAACGATGCCATTAATGCGGGTGCCGGCAACGACACTGTCTGGGGCGATAAAGGCAACGATCTCTTAACCGGTGGGGCCGGGGCCGACCTGTTCTCCTTCCAGTTTAGTCCTGATGGTAGTTATGGAGTAGATACGATTACCGATTTTAATGTAGCTGAGGGCGATCGCATTGGCTTGAGTGCTAATAATCCGTTGGGGGCCAATTTTGAGGCTTTGACTGGTATCGATTCTAGCTTGCCTCCCGAGCTTTTTGCGGCCATCGAAAATTTCGATCCTGCTGCAGGGGATGTTGCTGCTGCAATTATCTACGACCCAGCCCAGGGCTTAATTTATTATAACCTAACGCCAGGGGCGGGCGATGAGGCTGTCTTCGCTCAAATTAATCCTGGGACTGCCCTCGATAGCACGAGTTTTGAAATATTCTAAAGGTTGTCAATTGTTAATTGCTAATTGCTTTGATAATCGCTAATTGGCAATTGCTAATTGCTTTGCTAATCGCTAATTGGCAATTGCTAATTGTGTTAGTGGGGACCGGGTAAAGTATTTGGACAAAAATATTTATTACGACTAAAGTCGTTACTACGAACAGGTTAGCTATTAGCAAAAAGCGTTAAACTCTTGGTTTTATTCCCCAGGCTTCTAACTCGCCGGTTCCTATTTCAAAAACTAATCGATCTAAGTTTAACTGGCGAGCTAGTTTGAGTAAAACTGAGAAGATTTGAGGTTGATAATATTGGAGTCTGTCCAAGATATATTCCACGCTTAAAGATTTGCTCGTTGATTTTGATTCTATTTGGGAAAACCCGGTTTTTTCTAAGGCTAAATTGATGGTTTTGAAAGAAAAATAGGTCAAGTGTTCCCCCGGTTTGTAATGATACCAGAAAGAACGGAGAATTTTGGCTAAAATTCCTTCGACGTTGGGAGTTGTTATTAAGATTAAACCCCCCGGTTTTAGCAGTTGATAGGCTGCTTCTAGTTGGGATAAAGGGTTTGTGGTATGTTCGAGCATATCTTGGAGGGTTATTAAATCGAAGGAGTTGGGCTGAAAAGGATTATCAAATAAGTCTCCTTGAAATACTAATAAATCTCTGCTTTGGGCAAGTTCTGCGGCATATTGCGATACTTCTAAACCCAGGGGGTTTTCCCAACCTAATTTTTTTGCTTCTAACAAACAGTCTCCCAAAGCGCAACCGACATCTAATAATAAGGGGCGATCGCTTCTTAATTTCTTCTGGGCAGCTAGCAAGCGACGGCGAAATGTTTGGCCGTTCGCTTTCATAGTTGCTAAATAGTCGGAGTAACCTCCTTTTCTTCCTTTGTTTTGATAGTAGCTAGCTTGATAGTAACTAGCTTGATAAATTGCTGTGGGTTTTTTGGGAGGGTTATTATCCCATACCATGCCGCATTGGTGACATTTTGCTAGGGTGTATTTTTCCCCCGCTTGATAATAGCTGCATTCTTTAGATTGACAGATGGGACAGTTGGCGGTTTTCATATAGTACGAGGCAAAAGGCAAGAGGCAAAAGGCAAGAGTAGGCAATTAGCAATTAGTACGAGGCAAAAGGCAAGAGGCAAAAGGCAAGAGGCAAAAGGCAAGAGTAGGCAATTAGCAATTAGTACGAGGCAAAAGGCAATTTTTCTGTTAAGACTATTTGCCGCACTTTCTTCTAATAAATAATAGAGAAAATGTGGCTTTTCTGAATTGAGCGATCGCAAAATCTTTAAGTAAGTATTACAAGCTACTTCGTCGTTTAAAATACGATTGTGTAAAATCTTAGTCCATTCTGGAGAATTCATAGCTAATTGGGGCATGACTTTTAGAAAAGCCGTTAGTTGAGTTTCAAGTTCAAAAGATTCCAAAAAGTGAACCAAACCAAACATTACTTCTGGTTGTTGGCATTTATCATCTAAAATTCAATGATATTCTGGTAAATCTTCTTCATTGGGATTATTAGCAATTTCAGACAAGGCTTTTTCAAAATTATCTACTTCTGGTGCTGTTTGCATTAAGCGATTTTCTTTTAATATTTCGATTCGATTCATTGATTTGATTGCTCCTTTATTTATTAAAAAAACCCGGCCAAGCTAATTTATTTAGTTTAATTAATTGTTGTAAAGCTTGTCGGATTTCTGAATTATATAAACCTTGACGAATATAAATAGAACGAACATCAAAAACGGGAGCAAGTCACCTTTGCATATTTATTTTCTCATGACTCACACTCATGACTCACACTCATACTCAAAAAAAGCGTCTTTTTTGAGTGTGAGTCAAGAGTAAGAGTAAGAGTATGAAATTATTCTGTTTTATCCTCTGTTATTGCCCCAATGCACTTGCCCCTACAAAATTGAAAAAAAAACATCAACCCATTTCACCCACCAACAACCCATCCGCACTCGTCCGCTTTCAAATCCGCTGCTAACCGACTTTTTATCGCTCACTAAAAACTCCATTGATGTCGATTTCGTCGTTTAATTTAACAAATTGCCGCTTTTTAGCATCATACACCCAGGCAGCGATCGCCCCCTCTCCCACTGGCAACTCTTCACTAGAAAAACTCGCTTGCCACCTCGCTTTTTTATAACGCTTAGACTTTAAAGTTTTGGCAAGTTCTGGACTATCTAAAACTACATAAGCATTAGCAAAAAAAGTTCGCTTGTCTCCATAAGATAATAACACTAAATTCGGCGTTTCTTCTCTCTCTGGAATCGTCGCCCATCCAGTTACCCGTAAAACAGGCAAGATGCCTGTTTCTCCCAACCCAGGCATCTTGCCTGTTTCTCCCCACCCATCTGAAGGCGTATCTAAATAACCATAAATCTCCTCTGGTTTGTCGACAAATTCTAGCTTGGGAAACTCCCGCCATCCCAATTTATCCAGAATTTCCGCCCCTTCTCTTACTAACCAAGTTTTACCATTTAATAGTACCAAACAACTCTCTGGCGCTGCCTGCATAAACTCCGATTTTTCTAGATAATTAATTATCTCCAAACATTCTTTTCGACCTTCCATATAGGGCAATTCTGCTTTCATTTTGTCGATTACATAAACAGAATTTACCGCTATAATTGAAGCAAAAATTGCGGCAAAAATGCTAAATACTGGCAGAGGTTTACCCTGAAAAGTTATTTTTTGTTTTTCCCGTAAAAACAACCCCAGAAGATGAATTAAAGCAACAATTAATAAGACGGATGTCGTCGTATATCTGGAAGAAATAATTGCATTTTTGACACCGTATTGAGCGCGCCCTGCGGTAATCGAAAGGGATGAAATAATAGCAAAAGCCCCTACGGATAACCAAGGTAATGCACTGGGATTTATAACTATAACGGGTATCTTGCTTTTTATTCTAACAAAATAAAAACAGAAAAATAGGAAAGAAGAGAATAAGATAAAACCGACAATAATTGAAGGAATGGGAATGCGAATTAGGGGTAAACTTAATACTGTAAAAAAGTAGCTAATTACTGATAAAGGTCGCTCCAGAAATAGAAATGGTTGAGGTTCGCGGATGGGGTTGTAATTCAGGGAATAAATGAAACACGAAATTAGAAAAATTCCCATCCAGATTAAAGCTCTTTTTAGCTTTTGGCGGCGGTTTCCTTCTAGGGAGAAAACTGCAGGAATTAATATAGGCCAAGCGAGCAAACCTTGGGCTAAGGTGAAGCTGCCGATAAAACAGGAAGTGCCGGCGTAGAACAGGCGTCTCGCCTGTTTGCCGGACTCGTTACAGCAGAGAAAAAATACCGCCATTACTACGCATAAATTAGTTAAAAACCAGAACAGCGTAAACCCCCATAACCAGTTTTGATGCTGGACTAAGGAAAATATTAGCATGCAGGTTAAAATATTGGTGGTATGAATATTAGGAATATCGCTGAAGCGATTATTACTAACTAAATCGCTGAAGCGATTACTACGAGCTAAATCTATATCGCTGAAGCGATTACTACGAACTAAATCTATATCGCTGAAGCGATTACTACGAACTATATCGCTGAAGCGATTACTACGAAC
>CAZUCT010000279.1:6251-9036 GCA_964619285.1 uncultured bacterium
CTATATCGCTGAAGCGATTACTACGAACTATATCGCTGAAGCGATTACTACGAACATTACTGCGAGCTATTTGGTGGAGAAACCAGAAGGTTGTTAGTGCAAAAATAATGCTGCAAATTATCTCGTATTGAACGTTCCATCCAGAAGTAAAGGCGAGGGCGGTAATAATTAGTTTTGGGAAAAATATGCGGTGGTGTCCGTGAACTTTGAAAAAGTCTGAGAAACTGGCATTGCCGCTGGCGACTTTATCGAAAAGATTTACTAATCTCCACTGATCCCAAAAAGGAACGTTGACGCTAAATGTGGCTACAAACCATAAAAGCAAAGCAACTGGCAGAAGATACAGAATTAATAAAAGGAGTTTTTTGACCATTATTTTAGCAATTTCAGAAACCGAAAATGGCTAATCGCTAATCGCTAATCGCTAATCGCGTTCTAGAACCATGCAATTAGCAATTAGCAATTAGCAATTAGCAATTAGCAAAATAAGAATTAATTAACGTTAGTTAAACTCTTAAACTTGCTGGTAAAGCGACTGAAGAATAATTCGAGGACGGAACGCTTGCCGACCTTAATATTAGAATTAACCGCCATGCCGCTTTGGAGGGCTATTTCTAAATCGCTTTCTCTGTCCAAAAGAACCGTTTGGCGGCTTAAACGAATTGTAGTTTCAAAAGAAAAGAAGGGCCTCTCCTTCTGGGGATCCGGCGGTATGGCATCCTTACTGATAGACACCACCTCCCCGGTGACAGTGCCAAACTCGTTGGCAGGCAAAGCTTGTACTTGCACCTCCACGGGGACGCATTGTCTGTCGGTTAGCCCCAGTTTTTCTTGATTTTCCTTCAATTCGGGACAATAACAGCTTTTGCCCGGCTTGCAATCTATCGTTTCCCCGCCAGCTAACTCTTGGCCGTCTAACGGTTCCAACTTCTCCCGCTTCTCCCGCAAGGCGTTCAATACTAAAGCTATATCCTTGTTTTGAATATAAACTACCGCTTCCAAACCCTCGTCGTCGTCTAAAATGGTCAGCAAGGGTTGGGTTTGCTGGGCTTCGTAATAAGCCTCTTCGCATTTTTTGGGCTTAATCTCTCCTGGTTGAAGAATGTCATTGATGACGTATTGGCAAATCGGGTCTTTTGATATGTCCAAGGAAGCTTCTTCTTTGCTTCCTGGGGTTAGGTCGAAAACTAGCCCGGATACGGGGGCTTTTAGCACTTGGTCGTCTCGGGTTTGTTCGAGCTTTTCGACTTGGGCGTTAATCTCTGTCAGTCTTTTCTTGTTGTCCAGTTGCAACCTGCTGAACTGAGAATCTATGCCGGCGATCGCTGTTTTGTTGGTGGCGACTCTGTTATATAGTTCCCTCGCCCAGGAATCTTTGGTGTTTTGCAACTGTTCCCTGGTTCTTTCTATGGAAACGGCGATGCGCTGTTGTTCGAGTTCGCTGCGTCTAATTTCTGCTTGGGCTGCTTGAACTTCTCCTTCCCTGGCGTTAATATCTGCCAGACGGTTGCTCACTTCCGATTGTCGAGCATTGATATCTCCTTCTATCCTTTTGATTTCTGCCATGCGGGCGGTGATATCTCCTTCCCGACTGTTGACTTCTGACAGGCGGGAATTAATCTCGCCCTTTCTGGTGTTGATTTCCGCAGAACGGGACTCGATGCGATCGCGCTGGCCTAAGAGCTCGCTTTCTCCTCTAATCACTTCTTGTTGCTGGCGTTTTTGTTGAAGCTCCGCTATAGCCCCTTCCTCCACCAGAGGCGAAATGTTATCTAAAATCTCCTGGTTCGACTCCAACACTTGTTCTGACTTTACCAACTGCCCTTTGGCCAGTTCTAATTGTTCCTGGGAGTATTTTAGTTGCTCGCGGGAGTTGGCCAACTGTTCCCTGGCGTATTGCAACTGCTGGCGGGAGTTTTCCAACTGCTGTTGGGCAAAGGCCGACTGCTGGCGGGAGTTTTCCAACTGTTGTTGGGCAAATTGAACTTGCTGTCTGGAATATTGCAGTTGAGTTTGGGCTGTTCTCAAACGGTCCCTGGCCGCCTCCTCATCTTGCCGCGCTTGTTGGAGTTGTTTTTGCAACTCTTCGATTTGCAACTCGATGGCCCCCACCCTGGAGCCGTATTCAGCGATCGCATTATCGTAAAGCCCTCGCTGTTCTGGGTCTATACTTATTCTTCGGCCAGAGTCCCGATATAGCTGGTTAATCAGGGCTTCATAAGTATCTATTTCGGTCTGTCTGGCTTTGCGGTCTTTGGCCAGTGCTTCCAAATCTGGCCTCTGTCCTTGCCGTATTCTGCCTTCGACTAAATCTTGGTAAAATTCGTTTTCGCTTTCGAGGGCCTCTTTTACTTCTTGGATGGAGGCTAAATCTGCTTTAGGAATCGTCGGCCTAAAAGTCAGTATGGGTTGGTTTTTCTCTACGCGATCGCCTCCCTCAACGTGAAGTCTTACTACCGTCCCAGTGGTGGGCGCTTGAATCTCCCTAGCACCGTCCTTCAGTTCCAATTGACCTATGGCCGGAACGCTTTGGTCTAGTTCTGCAAAATAAGCCCATACTATAGCGCTCGAACTTACTAACATGATTATCCACATGAAAAGCCGCGATAAAATCGCTGGCTTTTCTAATATTACCGGTTGCTCGAAGTTTCCTGCAGTCGTATTTTGTGTCATTTCTTTTGTTGGTTAATTTCTTTTGGTTAGTTTCTTTTGGTTAGTTTCTTTTGGTTAGTTTCTTTTGCTTGTCCGCTATATCTATACGACTAAAGTCGTTACTACAAACTTT
>CAZUCT010000280.1:0-8834 GCA_964619285.1 uncultured bacterium
ATTAATTAGACACCGAACAGACAAGATGTCTGTTCTACGGGGAAAATTTTCTGCCATAAAAAATTGCCCGTAGAACGCGGCTATTGCCTGTTCGGTATGTAATTAATTTGGCACGGGTACTTATTGTGTAGCATCCTACCTGTTATCCGCTTGTCGGTCTGTTTTCCGATGCCGGATCTAGCTGCCACCGGTGGCGATCGCGCTCTTGTAACTCTCTCGTCACTTGTATCGGTTCGGTGTCGGAGAACTCTATACCCGTCGAGGTCGCTACTTCTTCGACATTATCTTGACCGGGAGTGGGAGTAGTTCCGCCTACGGCCTCCTCTCCGACAACTTTCGCCTGATAGCGGTCCGAGTCGCGATCGCCTCCAGTGGGAGCTCGTTCTCCCGTCGTGGTATTTTCTATAGCTTCAGTTATTTTCTGTTTATCCATAACTATATTTTTTATATATTTTTTATATAAAAATAAGCCCCCGACCGTTACTAGACAGGAGCGATGGGGAGCAGTTACGCCCCTCAATATTTATTTTTTCTTGAAAGTTTTTTGAGCCCTGTCTTTGAGATTCTCGACAGTGTGTTGAACTTTAGCTGCTGCCTGTTTGGCTTTTCCTTCTGCCTTATCTTCGGGGTTCCCTGTAATTTCCCCCATCATTTCTTGAGCTTTACCCTCAATGTTTTTAGCAGTAGCTTTGATTCTGTTTTCCATATTCATGTTTATTAACCTCATTATTTTGAGCAGGTTTATTGAAACAGCCCCAAAAAAACTTTTTAGTTTTGTCTAACAGTTAGCTTAACCAATTTCGCAGCAAAAGACATCCCTCTAAAGACATACTTCTTTCGGTAGAGGAAACACAAAATATAATAAAATGGGGAGCAGTTACGCTCCTCCATAAATTATCTACTGTTATTCGACCTTTTCTTTAACTTTATCTTTGACATTCTCCACAGTATGTTCGGCTTTAGCCACTGCTTGTTTCGCCTTTCCTTCTGCCTTATCTTCGGGGTTTCCTGTAATTTCCCCCATCATTTCTTGAGCTTTACCCTCAATGTTTTTAGCAGTAGCTTTGATTCTGTTTTCCATATTCATGTTTATTAACCTCATTATTTTGAGCAGGTTTATTGAAACAGCCCCAAAAAAACTTTTTAGTTTTGTCTAACAGTTAGCTTAACCAATTTCGCAGCAAAAGACATCCCTCTAAAGACATACTTCTTTCGGTAGAGGAAACACAAAATATAATAAAATGGGGAGCAGTTACGCTCCTCCATAAATTATCTACTGTTATTCGACCTTTTCTTTAACTTTATCTTTGACATTCTCCACAGTATGTTCGGCTTTAGCCACTGCTTGTTTCGCCTTTCCTTCTGCCTTATCTTCGGGGTTTCCTGTAATTTCCCCCATCATTTCTTGAGCTTTACCCTCAATATTTTTAGCAGTAGCTTTGATTTTGTTTTCCATGCTCATGTTATTAACCTCATTTTTACCAGATTTATTGAAAAAGTCCCCAAAAAACAAATTTTCTGGAAATTTTTTTTCTCTAACTCTTAGATTAACAAATTTCGCTGCAAAAGACATCCCTCTAAAAACATACTTCTTGGGAGCATCGAATCTTTGTAAAAATAGAAAGTGGCTAAGGTCAGACAGGCTATCGCTAATCGCTAATTGTGTTCTCTAAAAAATGCAATTAGCAATTAGCAAAAATCGGGATTGCTTCGTTTCTCGCAACGCTTCGCGATTCTTGGTTTTCTTCTTGCATTGCAGTGTACCCTATTTCTTTCGGTAGAGGAAACACAAAACATATAAAATGGGGAGCAGTTACGCTCCTCCATAAATTATCTACTGTTATTCGACCTTTTCTTTAACTTTATCTTTGACATTCTCCACAGTATGTTCGGCTTTAGCCACTGCTTGTTTCGCCTTTCCTTCTGCCTTATCTTCGGGGTTTCCTGTAATTTCCCCCATCATTTCTTGAGCTTTACCCTCAATATTTTTAGCAGTAGCTTTGATTTTGTTTTCCATGCTCATGTTATTAACCTCATTTTTATTTATTGATTGAGACAGTCCCCCCCCAAAAAAATTTTTTTTGTCTAACTTTTAGACTAACAAATTTCGCAGCAAAAGACATCCCTCTAAAGACATATTTCTTTCGGTAGAGGAAACAGAGAATAAAACAGAAAATACAGCCATAAGGAAGATTTACACCAGAAACAAAAGCAGTAAAATTGAAAATGTTGCCAACTTAGGAAATCAAAAAATCAACAATGACTGCGAACTACAAAAATCAACTGACAATAGCACGACAATGCATTATCGGTCTGTGCTTAGTATTGTTAATGACCTTTGCCTGGGCAAGTCCGTTCTGGAATTGTACAGCTAAGGCCGATAGTTTGAAATCTTCCACCGAAGAGACGATACGAGAACTAGACAAAAAAGGCAAATCTGCCCTCGACGAAATAGCGGGGGCGGGGACTAGCAGTAAAATTGAGGGTAAAATAGATCGGGTGAGTGGCGAGCTTCAAGAGCGATCGGAAAAAGCGGGTGCAGAACTAAAAGGCGCCGCCAAACAAGCTCGGGGTAAAGCTAAAGAAGGTATCGGCACCGTCCAGGAAAAAATGGAGGAAGCGTCCGAAGGAGCCGAAGAAACATCGGAAAATATGTTTGATTCGATGAAAGCTTTCTTCGGGCAGGAGTAGTAGCGCGTCTAGGTTAAAATTGTAATATTTTCAACCTTTTGTAAGGTGCGCACTGCGCACCCTACTAGAGCAACACAGCTAAAGTTGTGGGTAAAAAACTAACTATTTTTGGTAATGAGTAATAGGTAAGGGGCTGGCAATTTAATAACATACCGGCTTGTTGGGTTGCGTTTCACTTCGGCCCGACCTACGATTTTATTTAACTGGTAGTTTATTTTTTGTCGAGTCCCTAATGGGTAATGAAAATGTCTTCAGTTATCGAGCAAAATACCATTCTTGCAACTAGCAACTAGCAATTAGCAATTAGCAAAAAGCGTTAATATTTTTACCCACCGTTTTAGCAGGGAAGCACTACTACCAGATAGCGGCAGCAAGAATACCTACTTGCTAAGGGAGAAAAAATGGGGTAAGATAGCGGTCGAGGAGCGAACAAATCGTCGCTGCTCCCGCAGTCACTAGAATTTTAAGCAAAAATGACCGACAACCAACCACAAACTCATACTCCCACCCAGGAAGAAAAAAGGTTAGAAGAAGAGCTCCAACGCAAAGCCTATTGGCGGCGGTGGGGACCTTATTTGAGCGATCGCCAGTGGGGAACGGTTCGAGAAGATTACAGCGAAGACGGTTCGGCCTGGGAACATTTATCCCACGAACAATCCCACTATCGAGCTTATCGGTGGGGGGAAGATGGCTTATGCGGCATTAGCGATAACCATCAGCGCCTTTGTTTCGCGATCGCTCTTTGGAACGAAGAAGACTCTATCGTAAAAGAGCGCTTATTTGGCTTAACCGGCCATTTAGGAAATCACGGGGAAGATGTCAAGGAATATTATTTCTATCTCGACAATACTCCCACTCACAGTTACATGAAAGCGCTCTATAAATATCCCCAAAGCGCTTATCCATATACAGAATTAGTCGCAGAAAATCAAAAGCGCGATCGCCGCGCCCTCGAATACGAACTCCTCGACACGGGAATATTTAACAACAACCGCTACTTCGATATATTCGTCGAATATGCCAAAGCTACGGACGAAGATATTTTAATTAAAATTAGCGTCGTAAATCGAGGTCCGGAAACCAAAACCCTTCACTTATTACCTACCCTTTGGTTTAGAAATACTTGGTCTTGGGGCGACGACGTGGAAAAACCAATTCTCAAAAAAGTCCAGGCAAATTTAGTAGAAGCTTCTCATCCAACTTTAGGGCAGCGATGGTTGTATTGCCAGGAAGGTTTCGAGGAATTATTATTCACCGAAAACGAAACCAATAGCGATTACCTTTTCGGCGTAGAAAATAGCTCTCCTTACGTCAAAGATGGCATCAACGCCCGCGTAATAAACGGCGAAAAAAACGCAGTAAATCCAGATTTTATCGGAACCAAATTCGCCCCCCATTACATTTTAGAAATAGAACCGGGCGAAACCAAAACAGTAAAATTGCGCCTCTGCGATTCTCCAGAAATCGGACAACCGTTTAACCGAAAATTTGAAGACATTTTTAAAACGCGAATTACGGAAGCGGACGAATTTTATCGGCGGGTTTCCCCCCATAAAATGAGCGAAGAATGTCGCAACGTTCAACGACAAGCCTTTGCTGGAATGTTGTGGACTAAGCAATATTATTACTACGTTATCGACAGGTGGTTAAAAGGAGATTCCACCCAGCCCGAACCTTCTGAAGGTCATAAAAACGGCAGAAATAGCGATTGGATTCATCTGTTTAACGAAGACGTTATTTCCATGCCCGATAAATGGGAATATCCCTGGTATGCCGTTTGGGATTTAGCATTTCATACTATTCCTCTGGCATTAATCGACCCCCAATTTGCCAAACATCAATTAGACTTAATAACTCGGGAATGGTATATGCATCCCAACGGTCAATTACCCGCTTACGAGTGGAATTTTAACGATGTCAATCCCCCAGTTCATGCTTGGGCAACTTGGCGGGTTTATAAAATCGAAAAAAAGATGTACGGTCGCTGCGATAAAAAGTTTTTGGAACGGGTTTTTCAGAAGCTATTGCTCAATTTTACTTGGTGGGTAAATCGCAAAGATCCCAACGGCAATAATGTCTTTGAAGGGGGTTTTTTAGGCTTAGATAATATTGGGGTTTTCGACCGCAGTTCGGAGTTGCCAAGTGGGGGCCGTTTGGAACAGTCGGATAGTACCAGTTGGATGGCGATGTTTTGTTTGGATATGTTGAGTATTGCTTTAGAATTAGCAGTCGATAACGAGGTTTACGAAGATATTGCCACCAAGTTTTTCGAGCATTTCCTTTATATCGTCGATGCGATGAATCATCTGGGCTCTGACGATACTCAATTGTGGGATGAAAGCGATGGTTTTTATTACGACGTTTTGAAGTTACCAAACGGCAAAGATGTACGTTTAAAAGTACGTTCGATCGTCGGGTTAATTCCTCTGTTTGCCGTTACTACTATCGAGGCAGAAACTTTTGAGAAATTGCCTAATTTTTTAAAGCGGGTAAACTGGTTTGTGGAAAATCGCCCCGACTTGAGCCAAAATTTAGCTTGTATGGAAGCTTGCGGCATCGAGTCGAGGCATTTACTGGCAGTTGTTGGGGGCGATCGCTTCTTGCAAATTCTTCAAAAAATGCTCGATAAAACTGAGTTTTTCAGCGACTATGGCATTCGAGGACTTTCTCGTTTTCATGCCGAAAATCCCTATATTTTTCATGGGAAAAATGGCGAAGAATATCGAGTAGATTACGAACCGGCAGAGTCCAGCAGCGGAATGTTTGGGGGTAATTCTAATTGGCGAGGGCCGGTCTGGTTTCCGATAAATTATTTAATCCTGGAATCTCTCCAGAAATTTCATCATTATTATGGCGACGATTTTAAGGTAGAATGCCCGACCGGTTCGGGTAAATTTTTGAATCTTTGGGAGGTATCTTTGGAAATAGAAAAACGACTGTTGAGAATTTTCTTAAAAGACGAACGTGGCAAGCGTCCGGTTTATGGAGCTGCGGAAATATTTCAGAGCGATCGCCACTGGCAAGATTTGATTCTTTTCTATGAATATTTCCACGGCGATAACGGTGCCGGTTTGGGCGCCTCCCATCAAACCGGTTGGACCGGTTTAATTGCCAAATTAATTCAGCAGCGGAGCGAATTTTGCGATAAAGTAGGTTAGAGAGCAGGTTAAGAAACCCGGTTTTTCTAAAAAACCGGGTTTCTGAGATACCAGTTGTTAATTGTTAGTTGTTAATTGTTAATTGCTTATGAAAGGATTAAAAGGCAAAAACGTTTTAGTAACCGGTGCTACTTCCGGTATCGGTCAAGCCATAGCCGTTCGGATGGCGAGGGAAGGGGCGAACGTGGCGATTAACTATCGCAAAAAACCGGAAAAAGCAGATGAAACTTTGCAACTTATAAAGGAGGCTTGCTCTAAAACAAACACCTGTGAAGGGCGAAATATTCTGGTCGATTGCGATGTTTCTAACGAAGAACAAATCGTGGCGATGGTAGAAAAAGTGGTCGCAGAATTGGGCGGCATTGACATTTTGATTAATAATGCCGGCATTCAAATTAACAGCGCGTCGGAGTTAGTAGAAACTGCTGATTTTGACAAAGTAATTAGCGTCAATCTCCGGGGAGCTTATCTCTGCGCCAGGGAAGCAATTAAACACTTTTTGAAACAAGAAAATGGCGGAGTCATTATTAACGTTTCCAGCGTTCACGAGATAATCCCGCGACCGGAATATATCAGTTATTCTATTAGCAAGGGGGCCATGGGAAATCTGACCAAAACTTTAGCTTTAGAATACGCCGATCGCCGAATACGGGTTAACGCGATCGGGCCTGGAGCTACGGCAACCGATATTAATAAAAGCTGGACGGAAAATCCTCAAAAAGAAGCAAAAGTTGCTCGTAATATTCCCATGCAACGGGTGGGAACTCCCTTAGAAATGGCAGCAGTTACCGCTTTTTTAGCTTCCGATGAAGCGAGCTATATTACTGGTCAAACTTTATTTGTTGACGGCGGTTTAACTCTTTATCCTAAGTTTAAAGAGGCTTGGTCGGCTGGAGAATAATAGTTTTGAGAATTAAGTAGGTAGGCAAAAATATTTGCATAAAATTTTTGCCTACCTACTTACTACCAACTATCAAGCCGGCATCTCAAACTTTTCGCTGCCCGACAAACCGAAAGCAGCATGAACCGCTTGCAAAGCCTTCACCCCGTTTTCCTCATCCACCACGCAACTAATCTTAATCTCCGAAGTAGCGATCGTCAAAATATTAACCTGCGCTTCCGCCAACACCTTAAACATCTTCGCCGCTACCCCCGGATGGGAAATCATCCCGGCACCCACAGCGCTAACTTTAGCGATCGCCCTCTGCAACTCCACATCTTTCCAACCAAACTCCGAGGCATTTTCAGCTAAAGTTTGCCGCGCCAACTCCGCCTCCGCTTCGGCAACGGTAAACACCAGATCCCGAGTCAAAACCTCATTAACTCGGTGACAGCGTTGGGATTGAACGATCGTATCCACGCTAATATTTCTCTCGGCCAACAAACCGAAAATCTTCGCCGCCATTCCCGGGCGATCGGGAATTTGACGCACCGCCAAACGTGCCTGCTTCAGATCCAACGCCACCCCCCGCACAGCAGGAATAGACTCCTCTGGGAAAGACTCCACCTTCTCCTCTGGCAAGGGCGACACGTTCACCTCAAAAACTTCGCACAACACGGCCACCGCCTTATCGCAATCTTCCGCAGCAATAACGCAACTCACTTTAACCTCAGAAGTCGAAATCATCAAAAGATTAATTCCCGCATCCGCCAAAGCGGCAAACATCCGCGCCGCCACTTGCGGACGTCCGATGATACCGGCCCCCGCAATACTCACTTTAGCAATAGCTTTATCTTCCCCCTGGACCTCGGGCTCTCCCAAAACCGGATCGTTATTCTTACCCAAGGCCGGCAAAATTGCTTCCGCCACCGCCGTCGCTTTTTTGAGAACGTCTTTGCTGACCGTAAAAGCAATATCGTTAGTATTGCCCTCGTGAATTGACTGGATGATTAAATCGACATCGATATTTTGTTCCGCGATGCCTCCAAACAAGCGGGCCGCTACCCCCGGGCGATCGGGCACCCGCAACATCGACACCGCTGCTTGGTTCGTATTATATTCCACCGCATCCACCGACTTTGCCAGTTCCAAATCTAGCAACGCCCGCCGTTGGGGAGTTGAAGAAATCACCCTAGTTCCCGGAGCATCCGTCCAACTGGATAATACCACCAGGGGCACTCCGTAGTTGCGGGCAATTTCCACGGCCCGGGGATGCAGCACTTTTGCTCCCAAACTTGCCAGCTCCAGCATTTCATCGCAGGTAATCTCCGACATCAACTGCGCTTCTGGAACCAAACGCGGATCCGCAGTTAAGATTCCGGGAACGTCTGTATAAATTTCGCAGCGTTCCGCCTGCAACGCCGCCGCCAGGGCCACCGCCGAAGTATCCGATCCGCCCCGCCCCAGGGTGGTGATTTCTAACTGTTCGCTGCTGCTGATGCCTTGGAAACCCGCAACGACGACAACTTTACCGTCTTTGAGGTGTCCTTCGAGGCGATCGGTTTCGATCTGTAAAATGCGGGCTCGGGAGTGTTCCGCCTCGGTGACTATGCCCACCTGGGCTCCCGTCATGGAAATAGCGGGTTGACCCAGTTCTTGCAGGGCCATCGACATCAGGGCGATGGAAACTTGCTCGCCGGTGGATAGCAGCATATCCATTTCTCGGCGACTGGGGTTGTGAGAAATTTCCGATGCCAGTTTGACTAAACCATCTGTAGTTTTGCCCATAGCCGATACTACTACTACTACAGAGCGATCGCGTGCAGTTTTAGCTATGCGTTGGGCTACTGCTTTTATCCTTTCTACGGAACCTACAGAAGTTCCACCATATTTTTGAATTAATATCATATTGATAACTGATAATAAGTACGTTCGTAGCAATCGCTTTAGCGAATTAAAACGGATAAGTCGCGCTCATCGATTACTACTAACTAGCAAATCGCTGAAGCCAACGGGACTTAATTTTTCAGGGTCCATCGTAGCATCTTAAGGACTTGCGTAGTAATAAGATACCGACTTGTTGGGTTGCGTTTCACTCCACCCAA
>CAZUCT010000281.1:0-8798 GCA_964619285.1 uncultured bacterium
TAGTGAGCCTTTAATATTAAGGGTTTCATCATCTTTTCTGGAGAGGTCTAATAGACCTCTCCAAAAATCACCATAGTGAGCCTTTAATATTAAGGGTTTCATCATCTTGTCTGTTCGGTGTCTAATTAATTTTGCACTCCTACTTAGCAGTGAATGGTTCGATATTCCTTCCACCAACGGGCAGAATCTAATTAATAAGTACCTGCGCAAAATTAATTACATACGGAACAGGCAGTAGCCGCGTTCTACGGGGGAATAAGAAATAATTTTATGTAAATATTTTTGCCTACCTACTTAGACTTCTGCAAGAAGTCTAATGATTTAGATGTATTCATTTTATTGGGAGATGGGGAGGGCGGTTTTAGCAAGAAAGGTTATGTCGATCCGGGATACAGCCAGAGCTCTTTGGCTGTTGGGGAGTTTAATGGAGATAGTATTTCCGAATTGAAGTCATTCACCGGTCGTTAATAATAACCAACTTATAGGCTTCTCTTCTGTCGGTGGGTTTTCCTCTTCGGCCTTGATAACTTGCACTCAAATCGACTTTAACTGATTATAGTTAAGATGTGTTGGTTTAATTTTTACCGATATTGTGCGTAAAGTCAGAGTTGCTGGACGTGGTTTTCTTGGGGATAAACATTAACCTAAATATTCCTCGAAAAACCGTTTGTACAATTCGCAACGGACTTTTTCTCCATTACCGTTTAACCTAATTAAACCTCTTTTTTCTAACTGAAATTTAGAAAAAGCATCGTTAGACCTTTCTCCTTTAATAATTTTCTGAAAACAGGCGCGAAGTTTCTCGTTGTTTGGCGCTTGTAATAGTTCTAAATCTTTCAACAAATAATCGCTAAAAGGTCCGTTAATCTCCGTCGATCGCTCTGACAATTCCCCCAAACTAATATCCGTTTGACTCATTTTATAAAGCGCCCTTTGCATCAAACTCGGATGACCGCCGATTAATTTCATCAAACGATTAACCTCGCTAAAATCCCAACTTAAACCGTAAATTTTAGCTGAGTTTAAAATAGATTCCTCGCTAAATTCTAACAGTTCTACAGGAGTACCGACATTCTGCAACGGCGAACCCTTAAATTTAGCATATGGATAGGGTTCCGTCGAATAAGCAATTACCACGCTAGGCCAGATAATCTCGGCGCGATCGACCCGTTTCATTTTAGTTTCGTTCCAGGTTCTCAATACTAACAGAAAATCCGTTTGCGTCGGTTTTCCCAAAATACAATCGATGCCATCTATTAATAAAGTTTTTCTTTTTTTAGCAATCCTTTTAAAAATATGTTCTTCTAAATAATCGGTACAATTTTTACCCCCTGGTTTGTACTTATCCCAAGCAAATTTTAATTCTGGCGGTTCGAGACCGGGTATGGATTTAGCGAAGGCTGTAGCTACTTGTTCTGTAAAGCGATAAAACAGTTTTTCCAGGTCGGTAAAAGCATCGCTGCCAAAAGCATCAGTTCCCAAATCGACCCGGGCGACTATTTCCTTTTTTTCGCTTTCTAAAAAATGACCGATTCTGCTTAATAACGACGATTTACCCATACCTTTTGCCGCTTTTACTCTAATAAAAGGAACCGAGTCTACGAGCTCTTTTTCTAAAGTTAATTCTCGGCGACACTTTTCGTCGGCGTTGCGTTCGATGTATAAAACTGAATCTAAGGGAACTTCTCCGGTTAATAAAGGGCCTTGATAAGCAAAGGATTTTAAGAGTATTGTATTAGCTAGTCGCTTGCCATGGGTGTCATCGTTTGCCGTTGAATTTTTTTTGATTTCAATTAGTCCGATTTCTTGGAACTTTTTTAACTTTCTTTCGGCATGGTTTTTATCGACGTGCAGCTCGCTATAATCCTGCAAAAGTTTGGCAAATTTACTCGAACTAAGTTGGTCCTCCCACCCCCGAGGTATGAGGTGGTTTGCTAAAATTGCAAATTCTTTTTGCTCTTCTTCGCTCAACTGCCCCAGCAGTAAATTGTGGGATTTCATACCATCCTACTCCCGTCCTTTTTGACTTGTTAAATCTACTATGGCATCCATGGGAAAGTCCCGCCACCTCCTTGATGCCCCAATTTTACCATTTAATACCTCAACAATAGCTCAAATAAACAAGAAACCCGGTTTTTTTGAAAAACCGGGTTTCTGAGGTATCAGAGCAAGTTAAGAAACCCGGTTTTTTTGAAAAACCGGGTTTCTGAGGTACTACGATTCGCTTTCTATTTTAGCGATCGCCTCTTCTATTTGTTCTGCCTCCTGAGTTTTACCCTCTTCTTTCAATAAATCTCGCGCTTCTTTGAGGGAGTCTATGGCTTCTTCTGCGCGATTTTCCATATATAAAGCTACTCCTAATTGATAGTGTAGGAAAGCCATCTCCGGTTTCAAGCGAACTGCTTCTTCAAATTGGGGAATTGCTTCTGCTACTTTATTTTGATTTGCCAGAACCGTTCCTAAGTTAGCATGAGCTTGTGCTAATTCCGGCTCCATCTCGATCGCTTGCCTAAATGCTGCCTCCGCCGCTTCCATTTTTCCTTCCCGATATAAGTTGATTCCTTGTTGCAGGCGTTCTAGAGCGTCTTGGTTTTGAGCTACGATTTCCGGCGAAGATTTCAGGGTGGGTTGGTTCGCCACTTCCCCCATAGAGGCAACAGCCCCGCAGGTTGTTAAAAGACTAATGGCGATCGCTGTTGCTAAAACTTCGCCGACCAAGAAACCCGGTTTTTTGAAAAAACCGGGTTTCTGAGATACCAAAAAATCGGCTTTCTGAGATAGGGGCTCGTGTTTGTCAAACATTTCTTAAATTACTTTTACTACTGGTTCTGTTTAAACTTCCCTTACCATACTACCGAACTCAGGATTTCAGCTATTAACCCTTGGTCCATCGAGAGCCTCAAGTCCCTGCCAGGCCAGGGCTTATTTTTTTGCAGCCATCCCTAAATTTTGTTCGATAAGAGCATTTTTGCTCTTGACAAGAGTCTAAGATTAGTATCCAAACAAAGAGTTATTTGAGAAATGTCCATCGCTGATGTCCTTCTAACGGAAGATGGCAAATAAGTCAATCCTTTGTTATAATTCTTAACATACTGAAACAAAAGGCAAGTTCGGGCCATCGCCTGGGACAAGCAGAGCGATGGTCCACAGCCCAAGTAAATTCCAGATCGAAGTTTTTGTATCTGGCTTGACTGAGAAAACCTCAAAGGTTTGAACAGATACAACTAAATAACCACTTAATTAATAAGAGGAGAAAATCATGGACAACCACATCGAACTTCCCCTAGAAAAGCAATTCAGCATCCGTTCTTTTGAAGCGACCGTGCGAAAAATGAACCTGGAACAGGCCCAAGAATTTTTGGTAGAGCTATACGAACAAATGCTGATCAAAGAAACCCTTTACCAACAGTTCTTAAAGCAGCAATGGGGCATAGAATCTAGCAAAATTAATGGCTAGAATAAACCCATTAAAGACTATAGGAGAGAAATGGACCTCCTTCTCTTACTTTTTTCGGTGAAGCTAGAAAAGAGTTGGGGATGATGGGGCGTTACTGCTCCTCCAGGCAATTAGCAATTATCAATTATCAATTATCAATTAACAATTAGCAATTATCAATATTAAGGTTCTGGTTGACGCTCCAAAGTAGCTTCAATAGCGCTGTTCAATTGATTCCCTGCCAGAACCGCGCCAGAGTGGTAATATCGATTTTCATCGACCCCGCGCAAAGTGTCAAAACCGCTGCGGCGCTGTTTATCTTCGCCCAAAACCCAGTAGCGTTGGACAATAGATTCCGGGCCAATCCAGCCTTCACCTTCAACCTTGCCGAGTTCGCTGTGTTGGAGGACAAAAGTAAAACGGCGTTCGTCGGCATCAAGGCGTCCTCGATACTGCAAAATAATATCTTCCCGATCCTTAGTAGGAAAGGCCAGCTTAGTCACCATTTGGAACCAGTCGGTACGATTCCAAGTGACAATAGTTTTGCCTTTAACAATAATTAACATTCCATTACGCTGCAGCCAATTGCCCTCAATGGTCCATTGGCCTGATTCTAGTAAAAATGTATGAGCCACAACGGTATTCCTACGGTTCTATGACTGGCCATCGCCTGGGGGCTATGGTCTGAGACGTCCCAACTATTAAATGAGGGGGTGGCATTTTTGTAATAGTAGTTGCTTTCCCCCAAGCAATACGACACCACCAGAGTTTTAACTCAATCGGCGACCTTTGGCATGGTTCGGCCACAAGCCAGGTATCAACTGTATTTTAGACTATCCAATAAGCTTTTTGCGGGCAAAACTCCGTTTTGGCACTGGCGGGGCCCCAAGTCCGCCGCAAGTCCTGTGCTTGTCTGCCGCAAGTCTTGTGCTTGTCTGCCCAAGTCCGCCGCAAGTCCTGCCCTTGTCTGCCCATTCCCGACAGCAAACCATAGTTAAATTTAACCCTGGGGAGAGGAGGCGATCGCCTGCCATGTAAGGATTGCAAGCTTTTTTGAGTGTGAGTCTTGAGTGTGAGTCTTGAGTATGAGAAAAAAAATAACAAAATTAAGATGCAGCCGTGGCTATAATTAACTGAAATTTATAACCGATGTATTGGTATGCGATTTTCAACCTTAGTCATTTTGGCTGTAGCCGCGGTGCTGGGAGGCGAACTAAATAGCGGACAACAAGCGATCGCCAATCCCGCCCCAGAAACCTCCCAACTAGGGGGCAGCATCCAACTTAGCAACCGAAGCGGGTTAGAAGTCTCCGAGTTTGAGGGGGCCAGAGTCCGAGATGTCATCATCCGCTTCGTAAATGCCCAAGGCAACACCTTTAACGAAGATGGATTCCCCATAGAAAACAGAGTTCCAGAGTACGTCATCCGCGACGAACTGCGATTAACCCCCGGGGAAGAATTTAGCGAAACATTAGTGCGGGCAGACTTGGAACAGTTATATCGATTGAGACTATTTACAAACATCACCGTCAGCATCGAAGAAATTGGCAGCGATGTTGTCGTTTATTATAATGTAGATGAAGCACCAGGAGTCACTTACAGTCTGGGTGGCGGTACTAACTCAGATGTCGGAGTTTATCTTGATTTGGGATATATAAACCGAAGCGTAGGCAGTCCCAGCCAGCGCTTCGAGGCCAAACTGAGGCCAAGCGGCGAGGGACTGGAATACGATTTGAGGTTTGTCAGTCCTTATAGCATCGGTAATAACAGCGTCGGCTATCTGCTGCGGGCGTGGCGCGATCGCAAAGTATCGGAAGTTATCGACGGCAAGATCGACTTGCCCAACGGGGACCATGCCGTTGACTCCAGAGTAGGCGGCAACCTCGTTTTCAGTCGTCCCCTGGGATTGTGGTCCGGGGAATTTGGCTTAAACTACGAGCGCATCAGCGTTCGCGACGAAGACGGCGACCTCGCCACCGAAGACGCTCGCGGCAACCCCACGAGCTGGAGCGGCAGCGGCATCGACGATTTATATACAGTATCTTTAGGCTTCAATCGCAGTTGGTTTGACAATCCTTTTAATCCTACCAGCGGCGGTCAAGTATCTTTGACGACGGAACAATCGATTCCTATTGGAGAAGGGGAGATTAGTTCCAATCGTTTGATAGCAAACTACGTTCAATATGTACCGATTAAGTTCCTCAGCAGCAACGATCCTTACGCTTTACCAGAAATGCTTGCTTTTAATCTCCAAGCGGGAACGGTAATAGGAGATTTGCCGCCTTCTTATGCCTTTGCTCTGGGAGGCGACAGGAGCGTGCGGGGATACGAACCCGGAGATTTGGGAACCGGGCGCAGTTATGTTTTATTTCGGAGCGAGTATCGGTTTTCTATTTGGCGGGATGTTGGGGCGGTGTTCTTTTTCGACTTTGCCTCGGATCTCGGTTCGGGAGATACGATAATTGGGGAACCACCAGAAGAGCGCGATAAACCCGGAACTGGTTTTGGTGGCGGTGTTGGGTTGCGAGCGCGCACCTTTTTAGGGTTGTTGCGGGGCGACGTCGGCATTAACGATGAGGGCGGCGTTCAAATATATTTTGGTACCGACCAGCGATTTTAATTAGGGTTTGTCATTGTGGAATTGAGAAACCCGGTTTTGCCTGAATTGCCGGGTTTCTGCTGATTCGCGTTAAAAAATATTAAAAACTGGAATGAGGCAACTAGCAACAAGAACAAGATATAGCAGTTTCATTTGAGTTGTGCCAAATAACTTAGTCGATTTAGGCAAGAGGCACTCTTGCAATAGGCAAGAGTTTAAGAAGGTAAGTAGGTAGGCAAAAATATTTGCAGAAAATTTTCCCCGTAGAACAGACATCTTGTCTGTTCGGTGTCTAATTAATTTTGCACTCCTACTTAACAGTCATTTTTGACGATTAAGTAGGTAGGCAAAAATATTTACATAAAATTATTTCTTATTCCCCCGTAGAACGCGGCTACTGCCTGTTCCGTATGTAATTAATTTTGCGCAGGTACTTAGTAAAAAGCTGCTATGAACGTTTACATCTGATTTGAAATTGCTATAGTCTTTTTACAAAGATTCGATGGGGAGCAAGTCACCTTTGCATATTTATTTTCTCATAACGAGTGACGATGACGAGTGACTCACACTCAAGAAAAGCGTCTTTTTTTGAGTAAGAGTAAGAGTAAGAGTAAGAGTATGAAATTATCGAGAGAGAAAAATTACAAAACTGACTTGCTCCCGATTCGATGCTCCCGGCAAGAGGGGGAAGAAATAAAGATTTATAGCAATTTAGAGGAAGGCAAAAGGCAAGAGGGAAAAGTAAGTACCTGTGCAAAATTAATTAGACATCGAACAGGCAATAGCCGCGTTCTACGGGTCAATTTTTATGTAAATATTTTTGCATACCTACTTATTAACTGGTTTTCTAACCGCCTCGCTGCGGACACAATTAAAGCTGAAGCGATTGCTACTAACTTTTTCTATGCTAGAATTGTCGATGTTGTTGCACCTTTTTGAGGAAAAGCTAGACGATGAGACAACAAACACAAAATAGGAAAATTTCCCGGTTTGCTGGTGGGGCGATCGCGCTGTCGCTGTTGGCATTATTTGGCTGCCAGGGCGCTGATGCCGGGAAGAATGCCGAATTGAGCGAGAAGATAGCAACTTTAGAATCTATAACTACCTCCAGTTTGGAGCAGCAATTAGATTTAATTGCTCTGGGGAAAGAATTACAGGCCCGATGGGTAAATGTAGAAAATGAGATGCGCGGTGCCGCGCTGTTGCAGCGGAACTTTGATTTCGATCGGTGGACGGAAAGGCAGATCTTAAGAGGGCACAAGTTTTTAGTCTCTAACCTCAGTTTCAGCCCCGACGGCAAGCTCATTGCTTCTGCTAGCTGGGACGGCACCGCGCGTCTGTGGCAGCCGGACGGTAAAACGGTTGCTACTTTAGAGGGTCATCGAGGCGAGATAGAAAATGTGAGTTTCAGTCCCGACGGCAAGCTCGTTGCCACTGCTAGCTGGGACCGCACCGCGCGTCTGTGGGAGCCAGACGGTAAAGCGGTTGCTACTTTAGAAGGACACGAAGACTGGGTCAACGATGTGAGTTTTAGTCCCGACGGCAGCCTAATTGCTACTGCCAGCGATGACAAAACCGTGCGCCTGTGGCAGCCAGACGGCACGCCGGTTGCTGTTTTAAAGGGTCATCAAGATTGGGTCAAGCACGTCACTTTCAGCCCCGACGGCCAGCTCGTTGCTTCTGCCGGTCGCGACAGAACTATCCGCCTCTGGAAACCAGACGGCACCGCCGTTGCTACTTTAACGGGTCACAAAGGCTGGATCGAAGATGTGAGTTTCAGCCCCGACGGCCAGCTCGTTGCTTCTGCCGGTCGCGATTCGAGCGCGAGCTTGTGGGCCCTAGATGGCACCGAAGTTGCTACTTTGTTAGGGCATCAAGGCCCCGTTTTCCACATCAGTTTCAGCCCCGACAGCCAGCTCGTTGCTACTGCCAGCGATGACGGCACCGCCCGCTTGTGGACGACAGATGGGGCTGCGATCGCTACTTTAGAGGGGCATGAAGGCGCCGTCAACTACGTTAGTTTCAGCCCCAACGGCAAGCTCCTTGCTACTGCCGGTCGCGATGCCACCGTGCGCTTGTGGAAACCAGACGGCACTGCCCTTTCTACTTTAAAGGGGCCTCTCTTGGAGTTCGAGAGCGTCACTTTTAGCCAGGATGGCAACTTTATTGCTGCTGCCAATTTAGACAAGACGGTGCGCTTGTGGGGCCCCGACTTTAGCTCTTTTGTGGTGCAAGCCTGCAAAAAGGTAAGGGGGGAGCTGGCTTTGAGTCCCAATGTCAGTCAGGAGAAGAGGGGTGCGTGCGATGGTGTGGGTGGTTAGTTGTTAGTAATGGGGAGTAGGGAATGGGGAATGGGGAATTGCTAACCAATACCCATTACCAAAAAGCAGAGATGTTTTGGGAGCATCTCCTATTAACTCACCTCATCGGAACGGACTTACTTGTTCCTCCCACGTTACATAACTCATGCGGGGTTCGCTTCCTCGATAAAGACTCGATACTCCCACCGCCCCAAACCAGTCGGGACGTTTGTACCATTGAGGATTCTCCACATCGTAATACAAATATAAATCCATCATGCTGAAAACTATACTCAAAGCGGCAAGGAATGAAGCGTATCATACTCATACTCATGACTCACACTCAAAAAGAGAATTTTGAGTTTTTTCTTCGAGTCAAAAAAAGCGCATTTTCTACCCGCGTCGAGTATAATACCACTTTAATAAAGATCTGAAAGACTTTTTGTTAATAGCTAATTGCTAA
>CAZUCT010000282.1:0-1042 GCA_964619285.1 uncultured bacterium
ATCGCTTTAGCGATAAAAAAGTTAAATCGCTAAAGCGATTACTACGAACTTTTGAAGGTTGCTAACCGAGGGGGCGATCGCACCTCAAACCGCCCCATTTAGATTAAAGTTATAATGAGAACGTGCCACCCTGTCGTCTTATTATCAAACTATGACTCAACTACAAACCAAAACACCAACCGATACTTGGGTAACGGCCGCTTGGGACGAATATATTCGGATTATTGAAGACCCCATATATGAAAAAGCAAAAAGTTACTACTATAACGGTCAGTTCAGAATCGAAATGCCCCCAGTGGGAAACCCACACGCCAGAGACCATGCTTTTGTTATTGGTTTTGTGGGCCTGTTTGTAGCTATTACAAATATCAAACTCAACGGCGCGGACAGTTGTACCTACCGCAAAACCGGATATCAAGAAACTCAACCCGATGCTTCTTTTTATATTGGTCAAAATGCTTCGGCTATTCCCCATGATGTTTCAATTATCGACCTCAACATTTACCCGCCACCGACTCTAGTAATAGAAATTGCCAGCAGTTCCCTTGCAGACGATAAAGGCGAGAAGCGTCTGTTTTATGAAGACCTCGACGTTGAGGAATATTGGATAGTCGACGTCAAAAAAGCGCAACTTATCGCTTTTGCCATTGCTAATGGTGGCAGTCAGAGAATTACTGAATCTCAGGTTTGGCCTGGGTTGTCAATATCTTTTTTAGAAGAAGCGTTGCGTCGCAGTCGTTCTACAACTCACAGTCAAGTTTTTAATTGGTTGTTAGGGCAGTTCCAGCAATAGATTTTTTAAACCCAAGACACCCGGTTTTTTCATGCCTACCCAAAGAAACCCGGTTTTTTGAAAAAACCGGGTTTCTGAGTTTTTTTAATTTGTCCCCAAATGGGCCATCATACCCTATCGACGCCCACCTTTTCCATTATTCGTATCCTAACACGAATTTGTCAAATTGTGGGGGTTTTGGGAAAATTTTTTTTGAGGTTAAAAAGTATGTTTGTAGTAATCGCTTTAGCGATATAGATCGGACTTGCA
>CAZUCT010000282.1:1142-8775 GCA_964619285.1 uncultured bacterium
TCGCTAAAGCGATTACTACGAACTGTCTGGCATCGCTAAAGCGATTACTACGAACTGTCTGGCATCGCTAAAGCGATTACTACGAACGACATTACATGTCGTAACCGAATAAATTGGGGTCAACTTCTGCCAAGTCTAAATCCGCCAAACCGTACTCCGCCCAACGGCGATCGACCGTTGCCGCCACCTCGGGATCCGACTCCAAAACTTCTCCCCAAGGATGTTCCGTTTCTGGGGGAATCTTCGTCGTGGCATCGATACCCATGCGACCGCCCAAACCAATCTTTTCGCTGGCAAAATCTAAACTGTCAAAAGGCGTATTCGGCAAAATAAATACGTCCCGCGACGGGTCGACCTTAGAAGAAATCGCCCAGACAACCTGGCGGGGGTCGCGAATATTAATGCTCTCGTCAACTACCACCACAAATTTAGTATAAGTAAACTGGGGTAGGGCACTCCAAAATGCTAAGGCCGCCCGTCTCGCTTGCCCTGGATAGGCTTTTTTTATCGAAATAATCGCCGCTTTATAACTCAACGCCTCCATCGGCAAGAAAAAGTCAACAATCTCCGAAACCTGCTGTCGCAAAATCGGCGTATAAATGCGGTTGAGCGCGATCGCCATCATCGCCTCCTCCTTGGGCGGACGTCCGCTGAAGGTCGTTAAATAAATCGGGTCTTTCCGATGAGTCATGCAGTGAAGGCGAATCAACGGCGAATCCTCCACCCCGCCATAATAACCCATGTGGTCGCCGAAAGGACCGTCGGGCAGCATTTCCCCAGGAGTAATCGTTCCTTCGAGAACGAACTCCGAATCTGCCGGCACTTCCAAATCTAAAGTTTTGCACTTCGCCAAACTGACACCGCTGCCGCCATAGAGTCCGGCAAACAACCACTCCGAGAGGTCGACCGGTATGGGAGTCGCCGCCGCCATGATAATTAGGGGATCTACTCCAAGGGCGATCGCGATTTCCAACTTCTTGCCATTCTCCGCCGCCTTCCGCAAATGTCGCGCCCCACCCCGAACCGATAACCAATGTACCGTCATGGTATTGGGAGACTGTAACTGCAACCGATAAACCCCGACATTAGGAGTACCAGTCTCGCAATCTTTAGTAATCACCAAACCCAAAGTGATAATCTTACCCGCATCGCCCGAATAGGGACGAATCATCGGTATCTTTTCTAAATCCAGATTATCTCCTTCTATTACCACCTCGTGACAGGGCGGGAAAAAGTTGCGCCCCGGTTTTGCCTTGACCACATCAAACAGAATCTTGCCGAACTCCACGGCCTGAGAAATCTTTTTCGGTGGTTTGGGTTGTTGCAGCATTCCCAACTTTTTACCCAGAGTTTCTAACTCTTGGGGGCGTTCCATATTCATCGCCCAACAAACCCTCTCCTCAGTTCCCAATAAATTCACCGCCACTGGAAAATCGGCACCCAAGACATTTTCAAACAACAGGCCGGGGCCCCCCTTTTGCAACATTCGATTGCTAATTTCCGCAATTTCTAAATCTGGGTCAACGACGGCCTTAATCCGTTTTAATTGTCCCCTGGTTTCTAAAATCTTGAGAAATCCCCTTAAATCTCTGGCCATATCTTTTTAATTATCATTGCGCGACATCTTTAATACTATTTGGCAGCGAGGGATTAATCATGGGGGAACTGAGGACTTGCGTAGTAATAAGGTACTGACTTGTTGGGTTGCGTTTCACAGGAGCCCAACCTACGATTTTCTATTTGGCAGCGAGGGATTAATCATGGGGGAACTTAGCAACGGATCTTGTAGGTGGATGCATAAATACTTCAACCTTTCCTAAATAAATATGTAGAGAGGAGGTAAATTTATGAGTTCAGAAAAAAAAGAAGACATCTGTAACCGACCCGACTGCAATTGGGTGCTTGTTTCTAAAGAAACAATGAGTTATGCCTGTCTCAGGTGTGGGAAAAAATTGCCGCCGCCACCAAAACCAAAGGAAAAACCAAAAGAACCCTCACCACCACCTGTGGTTCTTTTAATTGCCCTTGTCGTTGCTTTATTCATCAGCCTAATTTTCAGTTCTGCCGAATCACGATCTTACCAGCCCACGAACAGGCATCACTATCATTGGCCGTACACCCATTAAAGCTAATTAGCATCATCAACCGGTCCCCTACAAATTATCCAGTTGGGGTGCATCTTATTTTTTTCAAAAGACGGAAGCATCGCCCGTTGACCTCAAAAACCTACTTCTGATAGAGACACGCTTCTAAAAATTTCATCTATAAAGGTAGTAAGAGGCTGGCTGAGTAGGTCCAATTACTTATTTTTTTTCCGATTATCGTAGAACAGGCGTCTCGCCTGTTTATCGTAGAACAGGCGTCTCGCCTGTTTAGCCCAGCCTCAGATTAACAACAAACTTAAGATTTATCCCATTGACAATGAAACCATCAAATATGGAACCCTTAAACAAAGGTCAACCAGATAAAGGTCAACCAGATAAAGGTCAACCCCCGACGGACATTTTGCCAGACGGCGAAAACTTGATTCCCTCTAACCTAGTGCCCCTGCTGCCCAAAATGGCCTTAACTATGGCCGACCGGGGTCACGAAGAGGCGGCCCGTTCTTTGCAATTATTGGCGGCCTCTTTAAAGTCAGAGACCATTTCTGGTTCGCCAGAGATGCTGGCAGAAACAACTTTAGGATTTTTGCTGCGACTGCTGCAAGCAACTTTAAAAAGCAATGGCAACCCGGAACTTGTCTGGGAGTTACTAGCAAAAAATCCTGGGAAAGTTACCTTCCATTTCGTTCAAGTGTTGCGGAGTTGGGGTACTTTAGTTTTGTCGGTCGCGTCTCCCCAGGAAGCGGCAGTTATTGGCAGCATTTTGGTAGAGTTGGGCGGTTTTATTTATAGCTATAAAGATGGCGATGAAACGATGAATCTGGAAATTGCGATCGCCACTTCTGAAACCGCTTTACCCGTATTTTCTACAAGCGAATCTCGCTGGCAATGGGCGATTATTCATAATAATTTAGCTTTAGCTTATAGCGATCGCCTCTACGGAGAAAGGTTAGAAAATATTCCTATTGCTTACCGCCATTACGACGAAGCGAAAAGAATCTTTTTCCAACGTCAAAGTTTCCCCCGGGAGTGGGCATCTATTGTTGATAGTTTCACCGAAGTTATTGGAGAGAATATCGGCATCAATAAGATTATCTCTTTGCCAGATAAAGAAGCAGCTTAAATGACATCTACTTTTACAATTAGCTTTCTCTTAAAAAACCCGGTTTTTTCAAAAAACCGGGTTTTTGTATTTTTTTCAATTCATTCCCCATAAACAGTCACCACTACCTGACGCTGGCGGGGTTTAATATCGCATTCCAAATGAAAAATTTGTTGCCAAGTTCCTAACTCCAACCTCCCATTTTTTACGGGTACTGTTAAAGACGGTCCCAACCAAGTAGCTTGCAGGTGAGAATGTCCGTTACCGTCATGCCAGGTTTGTTCGTGTCCGTAGTCGCGACTGGGAGGAATTAATTTATTGAGTATTTCCGGTAAATCTTGTTGCAACCCCGGTTCGTATTCAATAGTTCCCACCGCCCCGGTACTGCCAATATTAAAAACGTGAGCCATGCCCGTTTGGATGGCGGATTTTTTGACTATTTTATTGACGGCATCGGTAATGTCTTTCATGTCGCCATTGCCACGGGTATAAATTTCTATTTTATCTTGATGAACCATAGTTTAATTATTCAACTATTCGGCAACTTTAACAATTTTTGGTTTTTCTACTTTACCATCAATAAACTCTGTTATTTTTTCCGGTCCTGCAGTTTGTAAAACCTTCAAAAGTCGAGAAGTTTGCTCTAATAAATTCTCAACATTTATCTCCAAATAATCTGGCTGATAATAAGCCAACCTGCCCATACCTTCTCCCAACAAAATTACCGCACCGCGCCAATTGCTATTATCCATGTGGTACAATCCCACAGCAATTTGGAGGATACCCTGATAAAAACTTCTTTGAGGTTCCCCCGCTTCCATCCAGATAGCCTCAAGGGTATCGTGGCAGGCGTAGAATTGTTCTCCGTTAAATTCTTCGATGCCTTGCCAGAATTGTTGAGGGATTTCTTCTCGGTTTTTAGTCATTATTTAGAAGTTGCTAATTGCTAATTGCTAATTGCTAATCGCTAACAGAAAAAAGACAATTAGCAATTAACAATTAGCCATTAGCAAAAAACTGCACTACATTTTTGCCATACTTTCCCTGGCAGATTGCAAATCTTCCATTGTAACTTCCTGTTGTTCCCCAGAAAAATCGTTTTCTGGAGTTAAGAACAACATACAATGACATTCTTTTCGTTCCTGCATGGGAACGCAAGGGCAATTCCAATAAGTAGCTTTTACTTCTGCTTCCTTATCTTCGTAGTGGCGGCAAGGGCATAAAGGAGCTCCTAGTTCGTCTTTATGTTTGGCGAGTCCTTCGATTACCACTGCAGTCACGGAAGGATCGACGCAAAAATAAGTGTTGGTATTTTTAGCGTACTTTTGGGCGAAGTTCTTCATCGCCTTTAAAGATTTTTCAGTGGAGAGTTTATCGTTAGTTGTTGTCATTTTAATCCGATTAGGTTTTTACCATTCAATGTTTTTTTTAGATCTTACCGTGGGAATGGGGAATTGGGAATGGGGAATAAGGCTTATATCTGATTTCAACGAGCTTTTGGGGAAGACTGAAGCTGAAGTTGAAGGGGGCGATCGCGAAGGGTTGCGGATGCAACATCGTTCTCTATCTCGATACCCGGACAATTAGCATCCACCACAACCGACTTTCCCCCAGAAGCAGAATCCTCCGGCCACAACACCCAACGACTGCCGTCTGGGAGAGAATTAAGACTAGAGCGATGGCCAGTCAACCAAATACAAGGCAACTTTGGCAGGGGATACTCGGAAACCCCTTCACCGCTATTAACAGCGGCCAAAGCCTTCAACACGACCCAATTACCGCGAACCAGTCCGCTACCCGCCGTCCAAAGTTGGACGTTAAGTTGGGAACGATTGGCATAAAAATAAAGAGAGGCTGCCGCCGTCACCGCCGCTTCAAAATCATCCTCCCTCGGCCAACTCTTACCGCTATCGAGAGCAATAATAATTTCCTGACCGCCAGTGGCAACTTCCAACTCTCGGACTCGCAACTCTCCATAACGGGCGCTACTGCGCCAGTGGATAAAACGACTTGGGTCTCCAAAACGATAAGGCCGCAAAGTTTTAGTCAAACCTTCGGTGGCGGCGTGGTAATAGTTGCGTTCCGACAGGCGGGGGCTGTATTCTTGTCCCACTTCATCCACTAACGGGCAGGTGGTCAAAGGTAAAACCGTGGGATAGACGACTGCAGCGGCCTTAGCCTCCCGACTGCAGTTGCACCAAAACAAACCTAGAGGGGCCGCCGTTCTCAATTGAACCCCTTCCCAGTAATAGATGCCCCGCCGTTGGGCGGGTAAATAGTAGGTCCAGCGATGAGTCTTGAAGGGAGGTATCAATTCGATGGCCTCCCGAAGGTTTTGGCCGAGACCCAAGGGGACGGCATCGACAACCTCCAAGAGAGTATTGGGGGTTTTAGTAGGATTTTCGATTTCGACTTCGACAGTTATGGAGTCCCCCGCAGAGACCGGGGGGATGGGGTGGCGGTAAACTTTTAGGTGGCGGAGCGATCGCCTTGGCAATACTGCAGCCATTCCCAAGATGGCAAAACTAAAGCCGCTGATGAGGTAAAGCCATCCGGCCATCGTGTTAGTAGCCGAACCAAAGAAGAAGAGCGAGAAAGCTATTAGCAACCAACCGGCATAAGCGGGGGCTACCCAACGAGTTTCCAGCCAATTATTAAAGCGATTTTTGAGTTTTTTGGCCTTTTGCTTAAAGGTCATATTTTATGCATCCCTGGTTTTGGCTTTTTCTAATAGACTTCTTGCAGAAGTCAGGCAAAAGGCAATAGGCAAGAGGCAAAAGGTAAGAAATTTGAAGGAAAAATGGACAAAAAAATATTTTTTTCTGACTTCTGCAAGAGGTCTAATAACCTTTTAAAATAACTAGGTAATTTTCAAATTAACTTATAGCGTTTTTCAGACTGGTGAGGCACTCTCTTCTTACAATTTGCTTAAAGTTGATTAAACTTGCTGTTACCTATTGCCTGTTGCCTGTTGCCTCTTGCCTCTTGCCTAAATCGTCAAACTTTTGTACCTCATTAGAAAGGGAATTGCTTTATGAGCGCGATCGCTATTTATCCGGGTAGCTTCGATCCTATTACCCTGGGTCACTTAGATATTATCGAGCGAGGCTGCAGGCTTTTCGACAAAATAATTGTGGCCGTGTTGCAAAATCCCAGTAAAACGCCTTTATTTAGCGTCGAGAAACGTTTGGAGCAAATTCGCCATTCCACCGCCCATTTGAATAACATAGAAGTAGCCAGTTTCAACGGTTTAACAGTAAACTATGCAAAAATGCGTGGGGCTGAAGCTTTAATTAGGGGCCTGCGAGTCCTTTCAGATTTTGAAATGGAACTCCAGATGGCCCATACTAATAAGACTTTATCCTCGGAAATAGAAACTGTTTTTTTGGCCACTTCTAACGAATATAGCTTTTTAAGCAGTAGCCTAGTAAAAGAAATAGCTAAATTCGGTGGTCAAGTCGATGGATTTGTTCCCAAACACGTTGCTATTGATATCTATAAATGTTACGACAAAAACAAGCCAGTATCGAACCAGAGCAAAACGGACATCTCAGCGAAAGCGAACCTGCCACTGGAACGCCAGGGGTAGATATTCAACGAGAATTGAACCGACTTGAGGAGATGATTCTCAACAGTCCCCAGATCCCTCTGACGGGACGCACCCTGGTAGATGAAGAGCAGTTATTAGAACAGCTTGATATCGTCCGCCTGAATTTGCCGATCGCTTTCCAAGAAGCAGAAATTATCGTTCGCCATAAGGACGAAATTCTCCAAGAGGCCGAGCTCTATGCTGAAGAAATTATCGAATCTGCCGAAGAAAGGGCGGGCCAAATTTTAAACGAAATTGGCCTGGTCCAGCAGGCGAAAATGGAGGCCGATCGCCTTCGACAGCAAGTCCAGTTAGATTGCGAGGCGATTCAAAAGGCCACGATTACAGAAATCGAACAAATTCGCTATCAGGCCCAGCAGGAATTAGAGCAAATGAGGGCTAGGGCGATCGCCGAATGCGACGAGATCCAAAATGGTGCCGACGATTACGCCGACCACGTTTTGGGCAATATCGAACAACAACTTAGCGATATGCTACAGGTAATTCGCAACGGTCGCAGACACTTAGATGTAGAACAACCTCCCGCCAACAGTCCTCAAAATCATGGTCAGTAAACTTCTTGCAGAAGTGGGCAAAAGGCAAGAGGCAAAAGGCAAAAGTAAGAGGCTTTTAGAAAAAAAACAGAAAAAAAGATTTTATTTTTACCTTTGCCAGAGGCCTAGTAGTTGCTTGAGTCTCGCTTGCTATTGGCAGAGATTTTCTAATTACCAAAAGCTGCGAGAATTTAACCAAACCCGGTTTCTTCCGAGAAGCCGGGTTTATCCGTTCGTAGTAATCGCGGAGCGCGATAGGTTCGTAGTAATCGCGGAGCGCGATAGG
>CAZUCT010000283.1:0-8761 GCA_964619285.1 uncultured bacterium
TGTTAGCGGGTCCAGAAACCGGGTTTTTCGCAAAAACCCGGTTTCTTAACACTCCTTTGGTGGGAGGGGGAGTTTGGGGAAGAGCGATATTGCATCCGCAACGCTACGCGATCGCCTCAATTTTCCTCATTCTCAGAAAAGAGCGCCTCAAAATCCCGATACCCACTCAGCAATCTTTCGACTTGGATGGCGTTGTTCGCAGGACGGTAAAAAATCACATACTTATCGACTGGTAAACTGCGCAAGCTGGGTGCCAACTCCTCGCGAGAACGTCCCATTTCTGGAAAGTCTGCCAACCGACGGCATTTTTCCTCAAAAGCATCAAGAAAACGGTCGGCAGCATCCAGGCTATACTCTGCCATGTAATTTTTAATCTCCCTTAAATCCTGCCAAGCCGTGGCGCTCAAAATATACTTAGGGACTTGCAATTTATACTCGACGCGGGTAGAAAATGCGCTTTTTTTGACTCGAAGAAAAAACTCAAAATTCTCTTTTTGAGTGTGAGTCATGAGTGTGAGTCATGAGTATGATACGCTTCATTCCTTGCCGCTTTGAGTATAATAAGATACCGATGTTGGGTTCCGTTTCACTTCACCCAACCTACAAGAGACTGGTAGTTTATTTTTGCACAAGTCCCTTACCCATTATTCTTCCATCCGTGCTTGTCTAATTTCTTCGCGCAACTCTCTTACAACCTCTTCCCCGTCAAAAACATCGCCGCGATCGCTATCGGCAATACCCACCGCAATTTCTTTTTTCAACTCTTCCAGTCGCGCAGTTCGTTCCATCTCCCGTTCTTGTAGCAGTTGCAGCGCCGCCCCAACCACTTCGTTAGGAGAAGAATACCGGCCCCGTTTGACCGTTGAATTAATGAAGCGTTCTAGTTCTGGTGTTAAGGATATATTCATCATCGAAATTACTCCTTTATATTGGTTCTTTATTAATGTAACCCAATTCCTCAATTTTGTCTAGTCCCCAGAAACCGGGTTTTTGCGAAAAACCCGGTTTCTTAATACTATCAAAAAAGCGATGCCCCCTCATCCCAATACCTCATCTACCGTTAAACTAACATTAGCAAAAGCGCCGACGGTCAGAGTTTGTCCCCGAACAAAGCGTCCCAGATATTGATAACCGCTAGCCGTTGGTTGTCGATAAACCTCTACAGCCTCCCCGTTCAAATCTACTAACCAAACCTCAATAATACCGCTAGCAGCATAGAGAGGAATTTTTATTTGGCGATCGTAATCTATCGTACTATCTCCCACTTCAACCAATAAAAAACAATCCCCAGGTCGCGGGTGGGACTGCTCGTAAAAGTCCCCACGAAGTTTTAACAAAGCAACATCGGGTTCCGGTTCGCTGCTGTTATTTAACACAATTGGATTTTGAGTATCGACGATCGCTCCTCCGGCTAATTTCAAATTTAACAAAGTATCCAAACGCCGAACGCAAGCAGCGTGACGCATCCCAACTGGTGACATTTTGATAATTTCTCCTGCGATTAATTCCAGGCGATCGCCCTCTTTAAAAACCCCCGCTTCGGCCATCAAATTATACTCCTCAACGGTGAACTTTCGTCTCAACAATTGTACTGCCATGATAACCTCCTTTTATTGGGAATGGGGAATTGGGAATGGGGAATTGGCAAGAGAGCCTTTTTACAAATACAGCAGATTATAGCAGTTTTCAAGTGGAAACCATCAAATAAAAACCGATCGCCCCTACGCCTCCACCACCTCGAACGCTTGATAATACGCCCGCCACTGGCCCTGCTTCTCCAACTCCTCCCATAATTCTAACAGGCGATCGCTCGTCAACTTCGGTGCTATTTCTCCCTCCTTATTACTAACATCCAACCAGGGTAAAGTTAGGGGTAAAGGATGGGCGATCGCGCATTAATTCCTCAATGCCCAAATCTCCATATTTAAAACCGATTTTCTTCTGACCCGCCAAAGCTTCTTTTTGGGGCAAAATTAGCGTCGAATTATTAACATGAGAATCTCGCGCATAACCCAAAGAAGGACACAAAACGTAACTGTCTTTATTTCCCTTATTTAATAACAGGAAATAACCTTGAATTTCTGACGAAAAAAGCACCCGAATTTTTCCGGGTTTTTTGAGGGGAATTTTCGGCAAACCTTCCTCCCGCGCCTCCTCCAACTCTTCCAAAATCAATCCCCTTGGTTTAGACAAAACCGCCGGGACTTCCTCATCCTTACAAAACTCAATCCACGCCTTACTAACATCGGCTTTTTCCTGGCATTTTTGCCAAACAAAACGGAGAAACTTCTTATCCCACAACCACCGATAAACCACCTGCCAAGGACTAAATTTACTTTGGGTTTGCTCCTGGTTCTTCTCCTCGGAAGGTTCATCGTTATTAGCAGATTTAAGTTTTCCCCCTTTACCAACATTAAAAAGCAGTTCCACTGGCACGCCGTCGGCCTTCATTTCCTCTTCGTATTTTCCGCAAAGTCCCTCCAGAACCTTCTTAATAGTATGACCAATATTTCCCTTGCAGTAAGTCTCATTGAGGTCTTTATCTATTAATTCTGCTACTGCCTTACTTTCGGCTTTCTTCTTATCATCCTTATTATTATCTGGATGATTGGCAGGGTCGAACCGACGCCGAAAGCAAGACCTCCTTTCTTCATGGTCATCAAACAATTTCGCCATGTCGTCGATAAACGTTTGCTGTAAACTCATAATAGTTTCCTCAAGCTGACAATTTTCATTGTAGCAGGGCCGCCACAGTTTGGTAAGGGGTTTACCAAAGTTACCATTTGCCGTTATTTACGCTTATTTACGCTTATTTACGTTTATTTAACCCTATTTGAGATTATTTGCATATATTTAAAATTATTTGCCGATGAATTATTTGCATTTATTTGCATTTAATTAAAGGCAAAAATCAGACATTTAAAAATCGTTGACAATCCCGATTTAAACAGGTTATAACAGAAACAACTAGAAACAAATACCTCCCACTAAAGGAGCAAAAACAATGAAAGCAGTAGATGTGAAACTAATCAAACAAGTTGCCGACAGTTCTAATATTCCCCAGTGGATGCATCGCTCGATGCCGGCTCTTAATTGGAGCATATTTTTCGGGTCTATCTTATTAGATGCTCTAGTCATCTATTTAATAGCAGCTTTTGCTTGTGGCGTCGAGATTACTTGGTAATTAAACCAGAGATTGAGAAACCCGGTTTTTTGGAAAAACCGGGTTTCTGGGAAACCGACTTGATTGAGAAACCCGGTTTTTTAGAAAAACCGGGTTTCTGGGACACCCACAAGACCTTGGGAGATGCATCTCTATATGTTGGGTTCCACGAAGGTCCGCACAACCTACAAAAACTTGATTAAGAAAACTTAAATAAAGGATACTAACATCATGGAATCTTTTCAAAGCACGGAAGACATCGGTAAAAACCAAGCCCTAATTCAAGCAACAGAAAAAATGGAAACCCTAATCACTCTCGACCCCCAATTCCAAGCCTACCAACAACCTCTTGAATCACCAGAAATTCCCCCCATATCTTCCGCAAGTTTTATGGCATTATGGTCAGTGTTTCTGGTAGTTCAAGCTTTAATGTTTTGGCGGCAAAAAAAGCAGAAAGCAGCGCCTCAGTCGCCATCGAAAAAAGAGAGTCAAATCTCCGAACAAATAGATAAGAGCGATCGCTACCGAGGCGAGGCGAAAGTAACAGAAACCGAACCGCAACGCCCCTATTGGGTAGGCAGAGTAGCGTTTCAGGGGATCTATTGGAAAGCGCGATCGCTCTCGCCAGTCAACTTGGAAGCAGGGGATATTTGCGAAGTAATCGGCGTTTCCACTACCGATATTACTTTAATCGTTCGAGAAATTCCCCACATTGTCAATTGTTAATTGCCTCCGAAGCGGCAGCCGCCACTTGGGGATGTTCGTCTTTGCACAGGTAGCTCAAAGCTGCTTTCGCTTGCGGATCGTCAAAGTCTTTTAACGCCCGCGCTACTACCGCTCTCGCGCGCTCGGACTCTGAACTCACAAAAGCTAATAGTTGTTGTAGAGCTTCCTCTTGTTTTTCCGTACCCGCCAATACTCGCAACGCTGCTATTGCCGCTTCTCTAACTGGCAGGTCGTCTCCTACTAGAGCGCAAATACAAACTTCCAGCAGTTGTTGGGGAGGGGCAATTTCCACCATCGCCGCCAGAATGCTGCGACGTACCAGCCAATTTTCATCTAGTCTAAATGCTTCTATCAGCTCGGGTATGGATTGTTCTTCAAATCTAGAGAGAGCGTTTGCCGCTTCCGCTCGCACGTTGTAATCGTTATCCCCCTTCATCATTTCTAGCAAGAGTTTGTATGATTCTGAGGTACGCTTGTGGCCCAGTCCCATCGCGACAAAAGAACGAACTATAAATTCTGGATCTCGCACTCGGCTGGCAAGTAAGGGAACGGCAACTTCTTTATCATATTTTCTCAATTCTGTCAAGGCCTTAAGTCGCTGCTGGGAGTTGGGACTTTTTAAAAATGTTTCGATCTGCTCGATTTTCATTATCAACTCGATTTAATTTTCTTTACAATTGTTGACAAAGATAGCAATAAATCTTTCCATTTGGGAAGATAAAAGAAGAAACTGTGGTGAACATTAAGATTGTTATGTCGGATAATATAGAAACTAAAAACCCAGAGCTAGAAGCCCGAGAAATAGAGCAAGCGATCGTTCAGTTAGAAGCCCATCGCGAGCGTTTGGTCCAGGACTTTCTTGAGAGGGCTAAAAAATCGAGGTTGTCCAAAAAACAAGCTATGCTCCAATTGCCCCGCCATCCCGAATTGTCCAAAATTGATAAGGCCATCGATGAGTTGCGGTGGCGGCAGGCTGGTTTAGGATAGCGAGTCCTTAACTGCTCTTTCCCACGGTCAGATTACTTGACCGTACTCGTACTCATACTCGTACTCATACTCGTACTCTTAAAATTTGTAAGTAGGTAGGCAAAAATATTTACATAAAATTATTTCTTATTCCCCCGTAGAACGCGGCTACTGCCTGTTCCTTATGTAATTAATTTTGCGCAGGTACTTATCGACAATTCCAGCGGGAAAGGCAGTTAAGGAATAATCTTAATCTCTACTCGACGATTGCGCTGCCTGTCGACATCAGTTTGATTGTCGGTTAAGGGGCGAGACTCTCCATAACCGACAACAATCCAATAGTAGCGATCGCCCAAACCCCTCGACAAATACTCAGCCACCGCCTCAGCCATCAGAAAAGACAAATCCGCATTCTCCCCACTCCCCCCCACATCATCCGTATGAGCCCCCACCCGAACATCAACATCCTTATAACCCCGCAAATCCGCAATCAAAACATCCAAAATCGGACCCGCCCCAGGACGCAAAGAATAGCCATCCCCCTCAAAAAGAACATCGCTAGGAAGAATCACCATCAAACCATCCCTCGAAAACACCGGACGAACCATCTCCCCAAACCCCCGTCCCTCCGGAGGTGGAGCCGCCAGCAACTCAGCCAAAAACTCCAACCTGCCCTCCAGACCCTTAGTAGGGCGAGAAATCCCCACCTCAACCTCCAGAGCCGCAGCACGGCCTACAAGAGCATTTAACTCTTCCTGCAACAGCCCTAACTCGGCCTGCAACCTACTCCTTTCAGCCTCCGTTAACTCAACGCGAGGAGCCGCAGGAAACTCAAAAACAGGGACTTCCTCCCCCAGGGGAAGACTCGGACTCGCCAGCCCCTCATAAAAACCCAGCAACCTTACCGCCATCGGCATCCGGGGCGAAGAAGACGGACTCCTCAGAGCCATCGCCACCCCCCCAACCCAAGACAAACCAGCCACCACCACCAACAGCAGCAACTTAAAAACAAAAGACAGCAACCGCAAAGCCAAAATAGGCCGTTTGGGCTTGCTTCTTCGACGGCGAGTAGATTTGCCTTCAGGTCTTTCCATCTTAACAACCAGCAACCATTAATAGCTTACCAAGGGTTAACCCGTAAAACCCCATCGCTCATAAACTCCACCTTAAACTCCGCAACAGGCTCCTTAGAAACCCCACCATCCGCAGACTTATAAAGCAGCCCGGGTAGAGAAGTTCGACTCACAAGCTCCGCAGCCTCCGGGCTAACCGGCTTATAACCCACCATCGCCCCATCCGCAGCCACCTGCACCCGATAAATCAGATTGCTCGAAATAGGTTGAGTCCAAGCATCATTAATTCGAGCAAACAGCCCCGCACGCAACTCCTCAACCTTCTCAGGTTCCGCAATCTTAGGCGCAGTTACCAGAGACTCCTCCAACCCCTGGCCCTCCGCCACAGGAACATTCCCGTCCGCAGGAGGTACCTCTGAAGAAAACAGCCCTTCCGCAGCACCTGGGGATGGCTCCACCAAAGGTTCCTCCCCGTTAGAAGAAAGAGAACTTGCGACCGACTCCCTGCCCCCTGTTTCCAGAGCCGGTTCCGCCCGTCGTCGAACCTCTGGAATGGGGACAAAGAAAAAGGCGATCGCTGCCAGCGCCAAACCAGAAGCCCCAATACCAGCAGGCAAAGCTCTTTTAGCAATTGGCTCCGTCGAAGTTACTTCGCGCTTAGAAACAGGCTTCAAATTTAAAGACAAATCTGGCAAAGTCAGGGAGTCCGCAAAAAACTGATCCACAGCCTCCACCAAATCAAACAACTGCACCGTAGTTAAATCTATGTCCTTGCGCCGGGCTCCTTCAAAATCGCTGACGCGGTGACGCGGTGACGCGGTGACAACCCCTTCTCCGTGTCTCCGTGTCTCCGTGTCTCCGTGTCTCTCCCTCTCCGTTTCTGGGGCCGTTGAAAGCGAATTATCTGCAAAAGTCAACCTATGCAAGTCCCCGTGAATTTTCCTTAAACGCACCGAACCAGCTTGTCCGTTGTGGTTTAGCTGCGAAGGAACCCCGCTGAGAAATTCCTGGGCATAAGAGCTAACCGCCCTCACCAAACCCTCAAAAAACTCTCGTCCCCCCGTCAGAGGTTCCCCTTGGCCCTGAAAATGACATTCAGCACTCATCAAAACCGAGAGAACTGGCCTCGGTTCCCCTTGACCGATCGACCCATTGCCGCTCAAACCTTCCAGAACCAACCTGCAATTGGGCAGATTGTAAAGACGTTGAATCGTCATAACACTTCTCCATCAAACAGACTAATCCAGAACCTTTGCATCCCTGCAGTACCCGTACAGAATAACAACTTCCCTAACAATTCTAAAGCCAGTTCGTTCAATTTTTCATCAGAATTATAAGCCATTACCCCCGTTCGTCGCGGGTTCATCCGACTGCGAAAGTGAGACCTAAACCGTTCCAAATAAAAAGACAATTGGAGGTGATTTTCTACTGGCAGTTGCTTCTGGCGTAGCTGTTGATAGTCTAACAACAGCTTGCGCGTCTGAGCAGTCAATCGCTTGGCCAGGTAACAAGCAATTATAGTCAAAGCCTTAGCTTCTAGCAGAGTTAAGGGAATCCGTTGGCTGTTTCGTCTCAGGGGGTTGGTACCGCGCATGCGCCAGAGGGCCACTCTATTGGGAACGATCGCTTGTAAGCCTAATTCATTCGTCAGCTTCAGCATCAGTTCGCCGCTTCCCAGATACAAAGCCTCTATGGCCAGCAGCAGCAAGTCGATTTGTATCCTACAGCGGCGGGGGCATCCCGTCTTTGCTATTGGTACATCTGGCAAGTTGTCTAATATTGATGGGGCAGGTGATGATGATGGGGCCGGGGCTTTTTCTAATTCCATTACGTTTACCAATGCAAATATTTGATTTTTCTTAAGGTTATAGTTTAAAGTAAATTGCTAATGACTAAGGTCAGACAGGCTAATGGCCAGGGGACGCGGGGATGGGTGGACGCGGGGACAACCCCTCTCCGTGTCTCCGTGTCTGGTGTGTCCTCTCCCCTGTCTCCGTGTCTCCGTGTCTCTCCCTCAGGGAACGGCTTTGGCCATTTTATGTTAAGGGCCATTTTATTTTAAGTTCTTGAATTTCAATGGAACTCGAATCTTTAATTCGCGACATACCCGATTTTCCTAAACCGGGTATCTTATATCGAGATATTACTACTTTGCTGCGCGATCGCGAAGGATTGCGCCTAGTTATCGACCTATTAGCGGAAAAATGCACTAAAATTTCACCGGACTATGTTATAGGCATGGAGTCTCGGGGTTTTATTTTTGGCGTGCCACTAGCTTATCAATTGGGAGTTGGTTTTATCCCTGTAAGAAAACCAGGTAAATTGCCCGCCGCAGTTTATTCTGCCGAATACGAATTAGAGTATGGAACGGACACTTTGCAGATGCACCAAGATGCTATGCCAAAAGGCAGTAAAGTGGTTATTGTTGACGATTTAATTGCTACGGGAGGTACCGCTGCTGCTACTGCCAATTTGGTTCGGCAGGCAGGTTGTGAGTTGGTAGGTTTTCTGTTTGTTATTGAGTTAAAGGCACTTTTAGGGCGCTTAAAACTGCCAAACGTACCCGTTTTCAGTTTAATAGAATATTAATTGTTAATGGCTAATTGTTAATTGTTAATGGCTAATTGTTAATGGAAAAAACATTTATTTTACCCGCCAATAACTTGTCCGCACTCGTTCGGTACAATACTGCTACGAACTGGGTTTTTTATCGCGGAGCGCGATTGCTACGAACAATCGCGCTCCGCGATTACTACGAACCATCGCGCTCCGCGATTGCTACGAACAATCGCGCTCCGCGATTACTACGAACAATCGCGCTCCGCGATTACTA
>CAZUCT010000284.1:0-8722 GCA_964619285.1 uncultured bacterium
AACTACGACTAAAGTCGTTACTACGAACTACGACTAAAGTCGTTACTACGAACTTACTCTCAAAATAACCAAGAATTAAAGTAACTCCCGGGGATGGAATCATCTCCCAAAATGGCGACTTCTTCAAAATTAATCTCCGAAATATCTTCTGCTTTGAGTACCTCAGAAGCTCTATCTATTAGAGGAAAAGCTAATTGATGTTTTTCTTGGATTAATCGAGCTTTACTAACAATTTCTTCCGAACTTAAAGGAGGATTATTAGTGGCAATAAAAATACTATTTCCTACTTGCAAGCGACAGACGTAAACCCTAGCAAAAACGCTGCGAATGGTTTTAAGATGTTCCGCTTCAAAACCGTGTTGGCGGAGAGTATTAACGACGATGACTCCTTTTTGGGAGAGGCGATCGCGACAAATTCGATAAAATTCTTGGGTGGTAAAACTGTAAGGAATATAACCGTTACCAAAAGCAACATCGATTAAGATTAAGTCGTATTTAGGTGTTGGTGGTTGTTGTCGTTCCAGATATTCTCTGGCATCGGCTATTATGACTCGCAATCTTTCATCTAATTGAATGCCGAAAAATTTCCGAGCAACTTCCACAGTCAAAGAATCTATTTCCGCACATTCGAGAATAGCATCGGGGAAATAATGATGTAAAACTAAAGGAATGCTACCCCCACCCAAACCGGCGCTATAGATGTTTTTCGGTTCGCTATTCCAGATTAAACCTAACATCATTGCTTGGGTGTAAGCTAAAGCTAAATCGAGCGGGTTGTTGAGATTTAGCATCGATTGAGCCCAGTTTTGGTTCGGAGTTACCCGTTCTACTAAGCTCAGTAAAAGCCAGTTTTTGACTTTTTTTACCGTCACTAAATGAATGCCGGAAGTTAGAGAAAAAATTATCCCTTCCGGCTGTTCTTGCCACCACAAAATACGCCGTTTAATTGCGTGAAAGTTGGCAATTTGCCACTGTTTTTGCCCTGGTTCCTTACCCATTAACTATTACCGAGTTGCTTCAAGTTTTCTGCTGAAGTTTTCAAAATATTCCAATTAACTTCCTCCCTATGCCCGAGAGGTAATTGTTAATGTCTTCTTAATACAATTCATACTTCAAGAAAGTACATTCAATAGAACCATTGTAAACGTGAAGGCGGCGAGAAGTTCTCAACCCTACTTTTTTCATTAATTCCCGATTTCCAGTTAAAATATATGCAGTCCAACCCTTAAAACGTTGCTTGAAAATATCTCCCAAAAGTTTATAAAATTCTCCCAAATCTTCAACTTCCCCCAGACGTTCGCCATAGGGAGGATTGCAGATTAAAATGCCTTTTTCTGCTGGCGCTTCTATTTCGGATAATTCTGTTTTGGTAAACTTGATTTTATCCGCCACGCCGCAAAGTTTGGCGTTGCTAATCCCTTGGTCTAATACGTTATAGTTGCGATCGCTTGCATAAATTGGCGCTTTTAATTCGCTTAATTGACTGTTTTTTGCCTCCTCTAACAATCGATTCCAGAGAGACTCGTCGAAATCCTGCCAAGTAGTAAAACCAAACTTTTCTCGCAACAAACCGGGGGCAATATTTAATGCTTTTAAAGCAGCTTCTACGGGCAAAGTTCCCGAACCGCATAACGGGTCTAAAAAAGGCAAATCTGGGTCGTATTCTGCCATGTCTAATAATGCCGCTGCGAGGGTTTCTTTTAGGGGGGCAGAACCTACGGCCAGACGATATCCCCGTCGATGCAAGCTATTAGCAGAACTGTCTAAACTAACGATGCAACGGTCATCTTTTATATGCGCGTTTACCAGCAAGTCGGGATTGTTAGTATCCACGGTCGACCGGCGGCCAAATTGCTTCTTTTGTCGGAGGGCGATCGCGTCTTTTACCTGTAAGGCTGTAAAATGAGTGTGGTTTAATTTTTCGTTACTTCCCGTACATTTTACTGCCAAAGTATTCTGAGGTTTTAAATAATCCTCCCAAGAGATTCTTTCTACCTCTCTAAAAAGCATTTGTCGGTCCAGACATCGAAATTCTGCTATGGGCATTAGCACCCGAAAAATCGTTCTCGCCCAGAGATTTACTCGGTACATTAAGGCTTTATCGCCGCTAAAATGAACCCCGGTAAAATCGGGACGAATATCTACAGCACCCAGAGTTTCTAATTCGCTGGCGGCAACTGTTTCTAAACCGCGAGCAGTGGTAGCGAAATATTGATTCATTGGTTTTGGGGAATGGGGAATTGGGAATGGGGAATTGGGAAATTTAAGTTGGGTTGTATTGTACATTACCCGGGTATTTCCGTCAAGCAACCGATGGCCGGAAGCTCCTGTCTGCGGAAATGTTTGGTTTTTTGCGCTGCCACGGCTTTTGGCCAACACATCGTCGAGGGATTTTTACAAAATAAGTTAGATTTTATGGTAAAATGACAAAATAGAGATTAAAACTTTGGAAAAAGCACGAGCTATAAATTCGGTTAAGAAACCCGGTTTTTTGAAAAAACCGGGTTTCTGAGATAAAGCCAGAAAATATTCTCTCGTCAAAAATAATAATTTAAAAAAACCAGAAAAAAACCAGGGCAGTAATTAATTGCCAAAACAATAAAAAATAAATTAGGAGAAAAATGCTCAAAACAGAAGGTCAAAAATATGCAATAATTCCACAACAAAAACTAGAGGAATTAGTAAGCGCGTTAGCTGAAATTAACAAACAATCGAGCGAGGGTAAAAGCTTAGAAGAAATTCTGGAAATAGCAGGTAATAGCTTGGGTGAAATTCTTAACTGTAGCCGAACTAGCATTTTAGTTAAAGAAGAACTAGAAAAAGAAATCTATATTGTAAGGACAGATGTGGATGGGGGCAAAAGTTCTCCTCTTAGAGGCTTGCAATTATCAATTATTCAGAGTTCGTACTGGCAAAGGGTAGCATCAAAATCGGAGGCAATAACAGGAACAGATTTAGATCGGTTGTCGGAATTAGGAGAACAAACCCAACAGATAGTAAAAACTTTGGGGATTAATTCCATGTTGGCGATCGCGACTCGTTATGAAGATAAAGCTAACGGTATCATCTGGTTGCAGGAAGCAGCTCGGGAGCGAGAATGGACTTGGGAACCGACGATATTAGAAATAGTAGCCCATCAAATAGCGATCGCCATCAACCAAAGCAACTCCACAAAAAGCGATCGCCACAGCAGAGGAAACTCTCTGTTGCAGTTGGTCCTCAGTCAAATTCGCGATAGTCACGAATTGGAAACGATTCTCACTACTGCGGTACGAGGTGCCCGCCAACTGTTAACGGGCGATCGGGCGGTCATCTACGAGTTTAAAGAACGCTGGGAAGGAAGCGTTATCGTCGAAGATGTTGTCGGTCCCTGGGATTCGGTTTTAGAAACTGGTACCGATAAGTGCTTCTCCGAAGGATATGCCCGCTTGTACAAAGCAGGTCGAGTTAGGGCGATCGACGATATCCATAACAGCGGCTTAGATCCGTGTCACATAGGATTGTTAGAGCGGTTGCAAGTGCGAGCAAACCTGGTAGTACCAATTATTATCGGTAAAAAAGATCCCGATTCGGAGAACTATTTGTGGGGTTTGTTAATCGTTCATCAGTGCCGCAGTTCTCGCCAGTGGCAGCAACAGGAAATGGATTTATTGCAGGAGCTGGCAGATAGAGTGGCGATCGCTATCAATCAAGCCATCCTGCGCGATTGCAATCGCCGTCAAGCCGAACGAGAAGCTTTACTCCGCCTCATTACCAACCAAATTCGCCGCACTCTCGACCTCGATACTATTCTCCAAACGGCAGTGTATGAGGTACGCAAACTTCTGGAGACCGATCGCGTAGTTATCTATAAATTCCTCGAAGGTTGGGACGGAGAGGTAGTAGTTGAAGATTTAATCGTTCCCTGGCCGGAGGGCTTTCAGGAGAGAATCAAAGATAACTGCTTTTCCGGCGAATACAGCCAGCTTTATCTCAAAGGACGGGTTAGAGGAATTTACGATATCTACAATTGCGGTTTAGATCCATGTCACGCTAATTTTTTAGCTAATTTGCAAGTAAAAGCAAATTTAATCGTTCCCATAGTTTTCGGCAGAAGTAATGAGGAAAATTCTATCCCAAAAAACTCATCAAACTCCGAAGCAACCGAACCTCGTTTGTGGGGTTTATTAATCGCCCACCACTGCCGCAGCATCCGTCACTGGGACATAGAAGAAATCACTTTATTAGAAAAAATCGGCGAACAGTTGGCGGTGGCAATTTATCAAGCAGAACTCTATCAACAAGTTAGAGAAAGCGCGGTTAAATTTCAAGCACAAGCTCAAGAGTTGCAGCAAACTATTGATGAATTGCAGGCTACTCAACTACAGTTAATTCAAAGCGAAAAAATGTCGAGTTTGGGTAAAATGGTCGGCGGCATCGCCCACGAAATTAACAATCCTAACAATTTTATTAGTGCAAATTTACATCACGCCCGCGACTACGCTAAAACCTTATTTTCTTTCATAGATAGGTGCGTAAAAATCAGTCCAGAATCGGGGAATTTGTATGCAGAATTAAACGAAGAATTAGAATTGGATTACATTCGAGAAGATTTTCCAGAACTGATTAAATCGATGCAGCAAGGAAGCGATCGCATTAGTTCTATAGTCAAGACAATGCGCAAGTTTTCCCGCTTAGACGAAGCGGAACATAAATTAATAGATTTGAACCAAAGCATCGAAAGCAGTCTGGGAATGTTAGACCACCGACTTCAAGAGATTAAAGTTAACAAGCAATACGGCAATTTGCCTAAAATCGAGTGTCTGGCCGGTGCCATCAATCAAGTGTTTTTTAATCTAATTAATAATGCTTTGGATGCTATAGAGGAAAAAGGCGAAGATGGCGAAATAATAATTATTACTCAAAAAAGTGCTGCGGATAAAGCGATCGTTTCCATCCGCGATAACGGTAGCGGCATTCCTCCACAGATTCAAAACCAGATTTTCGATCCTTTTTTTACTACGAAAGAACCGGGCAAGGGTACCGGTTTGGGATTATCGATTTGCTATCAAGTAATTAACAGTCACCAAGGCGAGATTCGCTGTCTTAGCGAAGTGGGTAAGGGCACTGAGTTTATTGTCGAGTTGCCCATGAATTAACAAGATGTAAGAAACCGGGTTTTTTGAAAAAACCCGGTTTCTGGCGGGCGTAAGAAACCGGGTTTTTTGAAAAAACCCGGTTTCTGGCGGGGGAATTAGCCTTATTGTGATTTAGATCGTCTTTTTGCTGTGAAATAAACCCTGACGATGGAGCGATCGAAAACACAATTAATTAGGAGAGCGATCGCCCCCTTAAAGGGTATTCTATGAAATAATGGAAGATAGGGTATCAAAGGGAGTGCATCTTATGAACGTTAAAAATTGTAACAAACCACTGCAAACTAATCCTTTTCTCAGCTATCGGGATCCCAAAACAGGGAGATGGGTAACAGTAAAGCAGTCTCCAAAAGAAGAGAATAAGAAACGAGCTTGACTATAACTTTTAACAATTGGTTTTTTGATGAAAAATCAACAGTTTAATCCCACAAGCAGCCCTTCGCGGGCTGCTAATTTTTTGACTATCAATCGTCCTCGTATTCAACCCAGGAGTTAGGAGTTTCCCCCACTCGAACTTTTAAACTAACGCCCTCCGGCACTTTCTTTTTCGTTTCATCGTAAATATATTTAGCAATCATTTCTGCCGTGGTTTCGTATTCGGGAGGCAAAACCTCGTTAAGCAGACAGTGATCTAATCCTCCCTTGGTGACATCTTTTTTCGCCCAACGCAGACTTCTAAAATCGGCAACCATCACCTCGTGGGGGCAAAACTCGGAGGCGTGGAGGCGATCGCTCGTTGCTTCTACCTGCACTCTATAAGTATGTCCGTGCATCCGACCGCAAGGACCGTCGTAATCTTTGATATAATGGGCGCTATCGAAGGTAAATTCGGTCGTGAGTTTCCATTTAGGCATTTTTCTTCTCCTTAGCAATTAACAATTAACAATTGACAATTGACAATTGACAAAAAGCGTGACTTTTTACAACTTCTCCAGAGGCGCGATGGCGGGATCTAAGATTTTTTGACTCTTGCCAAACTTCACCGCTATACTTACCTTAGCGTCGCTGCCAAAAACATAAGTAACCTCCCCCACGCCGAAACTGTCGTGACGGACGCGATCGCCTTTTTTAAACTGTTGGTTTCCCGCCGAATTAGCAGATTTATTGCCAGTAGATTTTTGTTTGCTTTTCTTACGAGCCCCATAAACTCGCTTCGCGTTCGTATTGACTAAATCCTCTGGCAACTCCGCCAAAAATTGCGAGGGAACCGTCGGTTCTCGACTGCCCCAATATTGGCGACGTTCGCTGGCATGAGAAATAAATAATCGTTCCTGCGCCCGAGTAATTCCTACATAAAAAAGTCGCCGTTCTTCCTCCAACGCCAACGGGTCGTCCATAGCGCGAAAATTAGGAAATAAACCCTCCTCCAAACCGACAATAAAGACTATAGGAAATTCCAAACCTTTCGCAGAATGCAAAGTCATCAACGATACCGCTTCTTGCCCTTCTTTGAGATTATCTAAACCAGAAGCTAAAGAAGCATTTGCTAAAAATCCATCTAAACTTTTATCCTCGTTTTCCTCCTGAAATTCCACCACCGCGTTAAATAATTCCTGGAGGTTTGCCAGGCGATTATCTGCTTCCTCAGTTCCCTGTTGCGTCAGGTCGTCGATATAACCGGAATCCCTTAAAATACCATCGACAATTTCTGCAGCCGTCACAATTTCTAACTGTTCTTGCCAGTAAGAAATAATCGCCGCAAATTTATTAACAGACTTGCTAGAACGTCCGGCAATAGTATTAACAGAAGTTTCGTCGCTCAGAATTTCCCACAAAGGCATCCCCAACTGTTGGGCGGCGTTCATTAAATTATCCACAGTGGTTTTACCGATGCTGCGCTTGGGAGTATTAATAATCCGCAGCAAGCTAACAGTATCGGCGGGGTTGGCAATGGCGCGTAAATAGGCCAAAGCATCCTTTACCTCTTTGCGATCGTAAAATCTCAAACCGCCGACAATCGTATATTTTATTTCAGTTCTAATAAACGCTTCTTCAAAGGAACGCGACTGAGCGTTAGTTCGGTAAAGAATGGCAAAACTGCCCCAATCTAACTCCGGGTTTTCTGCTGTAATCTTCTCGATTTGATTCAAGACAAAATCTGCTTCGTCCAGTTCGTCATCTGCCCGATAGCAATAAATATCTTCCCCCCAACCTCGGGTCGCCCTCAAGACTTTTTCGATGCGTTGGGTGTTGTGTTCGATTAAGCGATTTGCTACTTCGAGGATATTTTCTCGGGAGCGATAATTTTCTTCTAATTTAACCATCGTCCGCGTATCTTCGTCGGGCAAACCGTCGCCGAAATCCTGTTGAAAATCCAGGAGAATCGTATAATCTGCCAAACGAAAAGAATAGATTGACTGGTCCACATCGCCGACGACAAAAATAGAACGGTTTTGCCAACTATTAGGTAATTGATTAAAAGTTTTGGGGTTTTCTCCGTTGGTAACTAATAGCCGAATAAATTCGTATTGGGTGCGGTTTGTATCCTGATATTCGTCAACCAAAATATGAGCGAATTTTTTGTGCCAGTAACCCAATACTTGCTCGTTTTGTCGAAACAGTTCTACGGGTATTCTAATTAAATCGTCAAAATCTAAAGCGTTATTGGCGGCTAAAGAATCTTGATAAACGCTGTAAACTTCAGAAATTACTCGCCCGCGATAATCTGGTTCTGCTTGAAGCAATTCTCTGGGAGACATTCCTTTGTTTTTAGCATTGCTAATAGCGTAGCGAACTTTGCGCGGTTCAAATTTTTTGTCGTCGAGATTTAGCTGTTTGGTCGTAATTTGTTTGACCAAACTTTGCGCGTCCGACTCGTCGTAAATGGTAAAGTTTTTTTCCCATTTGCGGCCATTTTCGTCTTCGTATTTATTAATATCGAAGCGCAAAATGCGGGCGCACAAACTGTGGAAAGTGCCGATGGAGACGTGCTTGGTTATACTTTTGTAAACTTGCGATCGCAGTTTGGTTTGTTCTTCCAGAGCGAGGGCCGATAGGGGTTTGCCATATTCTGCCTGGGCTCTTTGTTCGGCGAACAATCTCTCGATCCGTTCTTTCATTTCCCGGGCGGCCTTGTTGGTGAAAGTCACCGCCAAGACGTTCTCGGGGTGGACGCGATGATGGCGAATTAAGTAGGCCACCCGGTGGGTAAGAGCCCTGGTTTTACCCGAACCGGCCCCGGCCACGACGAGCATGGGCCCGCAGAAGTGCTGGACCGCTTGAGTTTGGGAAAGGTTGAGTTTGCTTAGGAAATCGGTAGTTTGAGTCATTACATCAATTAACAATTAACAATTAACAATTAACAATTGAGTAGGAGGTTAGGAGTATCTTACCAGCAAGGCATCTTCTCTTTTACCCGGGGGCCGAGGGCCATCGACAAGAGCTACCTAATTAGTTATGTTAAGCTCGCAGTTTGTAGTAATCGCTTTAGCGATAGGCGACGGACTTCTTTTAAATCGCTGAAGCGATTACTACGAACGAGCTATAAGCGACGGATTAAATCGCTGAAGCGATTACTACGAACGAGCTATAGGCGACGGATTAAATCGCTGAAGCGATTACTACGAACGAGCTATAAGCGACGGATT
>CAZUCT010000285.1:0-8698 GCA_964619285.1 uncultured bacterium
ATGTTGGAGGTTCGAGATTTGAGAAAAAATATTTTTACAAATATGGGATGCTCCCAAAACCGGGTTTCTGGGCTACCGATACGCCGCCACTTAAATCCCTCGATCGCCCTGCTTTATCACCTGAGTTTTACGCTCTTTTTTTGGCTGAGGTAAGGAAATACTTTTACTTTCTGGTTCGTCGGTGGAACCTGTTTTTTGTAACTGCTTTGCTAAAGAAATTAAACGCTTCAAATGAGGCTTAACTACTTCCTTATTTTGTTGCTCTAAATAATTAACTTTCGTCTCAATTTGAGATAGATTTACTTCGGGTCGATCTCGCACTTCTTCCAACTCTTGCTGGAGGGCGGCCATCGCTTCTTCTAATCCCAAAAGCCGATTTTTTAGCTCTTCCCACTCGGCCACCGTTAAAGGCTTATCTCCCGCCCATGCCAAACTTTCTTGTACCGAAGCTGCCGACCGTTCCAACTCTGCCAGTGGCACGTCAGACAAACCCGATCTAGTTTCCCGAATTGATTCTATTTCTTTTAAAAGCTGTTGGCGCAGTTTGACGATGGCCTTAACCGCATTTTTCTCCAACTTCTCCATCGACTGCCGAACTTCCGTCACTTCCGAACCTCTGCCAAGCTGTAGCGATCGCTCTGCCCTGGTTCTATTGGCCGCATTTAAGGACAGGGCCAAAGTCATCGGCACTACGGCGTAAAATGCCTGACCCGATATGGCCACTGCGAGGGCACCCACAGCCGAACCTGCTAGCGAAGCGTATTCTGCCAGCTCCAACCAGTTTCGCTGGCGAATAGAGTCCTCGATCGCCTTTTTCCCAGAAGAGTTTTGATGCCCCATAGCTTTTACCATAGTTCAAATAATGGCCTATTTGCCGATTTTCGGCTGGTTGCTGGTATTATATCGTACCCAAAAGAAAGCCATAAGTTAATTTCCATCCTCCAACTCAAGCATTTCTGCCTAACTTTTGTTTGGTAGGTAATAGCTAATAGGTAGTGGGGTTAATAGCTATCCATTACCTATTTCCATAATAAATTCTGCTGCGGCGAGCGATCGCTCGAACTTATCTCCTCCTCGATAGCGATAATTTGTGTTTTTTACACTTAGTCAAATAATTGCTAGCGGTCCATAAGTTAAAATGAACTGTAACGAAGAGCCTCCCCAGGAGAGCCTGGGGCGAGATGAAAGCGGCCAAATAATTACTAACTTTGCTGAAAATAGCGATCGCGTCATTTATCAAAGGTTAGCGGCGGGCGGGGGTAAAGCCCGAGGAAAGATAATTTAATGATTTCTCCAAAAATTCATCGCCCTCAGGCTTTACACCTACAAAATTGGTTAAAAATTCCATGCCAAAACCAAATTGATTTGTTTCAATCCCCCAGATGGATAAGGCCGCTTCTACCTTATTTTACCGCAGAAACCAGAGCCAAAGCAGCCGCCGCCTCCTTAATCGGAAACAACAAATCCCCGGGCAAACCCAACATATTAAGAGAAGTCATCTCCTTCCCCCCCGCAACCGGGCCGTGATAATCGCTGCCCCCAGTCATCAACAACCCATATTTTCCGCACAAACCCTTCAACCGTTCCACCTCCCCCGCAGAATGACAGGGGTGGAACACCTCCAATCCCATCAAACCGGCGTCCAACAACTCCATTAAAACCTCCTCCACCTTTCCCCCTCGAAACAAGCAAGGATGGGCCCACGCAGCCACCGCCCCGCAGCTTCGCAATAACTTGATGCCATCCTTAATCGAAAACTTATCGTAAGGCACATAAGCAGGTTTGCCCTCCCCCAACCAGCGATCGAACGCCTCCTGGGGGTACTTCACATAACCTGCTTCCAGCAAAGCCGTCGCTATGTGAGGTCGTCCCGGAGCCGTTTGGGGGTTTTTCTCTTCCAGTAGGGGTACTTCTACAAAATATCCCAAATCTGCTAGCTTTTCCACCATCAACCGCGCCCGGCTAAACCTCGCCAGTATGCGATCGCCCAAAGCAGCCCGCAACTTTTCCGCATCTGGATAATAACCCAAGAGATGCAAAGAACAATCCCGGTGAACCGTACTTAACTCTATAGCAGGCACTATCTCTACACCGTACTTAGTTCCAGCAGCGATCGCCTCCTCCCAACCCGATATCGTATCGTGGTCGGAAATTGCCAAACACCGCACCCCCGCACTTACAGCCCTTTCCACCAACTCCTTCGGCGAGAGACTACCATCCGAATAAGTAGTATGACAGTGTAACTCTAACATAATTTGATTTTCTCTTTTTTTAGCAACCCCAACCATTATACAGTTTTAGCGGCGGAACGGAAATTAGAAAATAGAAAAAGGGGTTTTTGGGGCGTGCTTCCGTATTTTTACAGTTTTAGCAAAGGACAAAATAATCAAAACTAAGCCTTATGGCCGATGACGTGGTAAAATGAATCTTATAAAAATAAAAAAGCACCTTTGTCAATGGTCAATTGTTAAGATTTAATGGTCAATTGTTAAGATTTAATTGTCTATTGTTAAGATTTAATTGTCTATTGTTAATTGTTAATATTTAATCTTTAATATTTAATTGTTAATTGAGAAAATAAAATGATAACCCCAACAAAAAGATTGCAAATACTAGGTCAAGAATTAGACAATATCGGTAAAAAAATGACCGGTGGCGAACTAATTCTTAACAGTCATGCCAAAGAAGCAAAACTGCATCTATTTTACGGCAGACTCCTCTTTGCCACCGGCGAATTTCATCGAGTATGGCGGTGGCAAAGAGCCATCAAACAACATTGCCCCAACTGGCAACCCAAGGGGATAGGGGGGCGATCGCCAAACCAACCCTGGGAATACCAACTCCTCTACCAAGGCATCAATAAAAAACAGATCGGCCTCAACGAAGCCAAAGGAGTAATCCGCCGAGTGGCCTTTGAAATCCTATTTTGTCTCAGCCGCTACCCAGACTTAAGCTACGAGTGGCAGCCCAAAGAAGCCTCCGAATCAGAATTGTCCTTGGGCCTGAGCCTCTCCTATCGAGAACTAGAACCGGTCATCGCCAAAGTCGCCCAACTCGTCTCCCAATGGCAAGCAGCCGGCTTAGACACCCTCAGCCCCACCCTAGTGCCAGTGGCCAAAAAACCAGTTTCCCCCAACTCCTTCTCCGGCATCGGCCAATACCTCAACGGCGAATACGACTTGTGGGATCTGGCCTCAAACTTGCAAAAATCGATTACCAGCGTCACCCGGGGCCTCATGCCCCTAGTTTCTCGGGGAATAGTACAATTAAAAACCATGCCCGACTTACCCGGCCCCGACTTCCTAAAAGCAAAACCAAAGCAACAGGAGTCCGAAGCAACCGAGACGGTTGGGCGCGAACGGGGCTTAATCGCCTGTATAGACGATAGCCCGGTAATAGCCCAAACCTTGAGAAATATTGTAGAACCTGCGGGCTATCAATTCATCCACACGGCAGATCCCGTCAAAGGACTCGCCCAACTCGCCCGACGCAAACCCGACTTAATCTTCCTCGACATAGAAATGCCGAACGCCAGCGGTTATACGGTTTGTCAGTTTTTGCGCAAAGCTCCCGTCTTCAAAGACACCCCCGTTATCATGCTTACCAGTCGCGATAACGTGGTCGATCGCTCTCGGGCAAAATTAGTCGGTGCCTCGGAATTTATCGCCAAGCCCCCAGAAAGGGAACAGGTACTACAAATTGTTGAAAAATACCTAATTGTTAATTGTTAATTGTTAATTGTTAATTGTTAATTGTTAATTGCTAATTGCTAATTGCTAATTGCTAATGGTCTATTGTTAATATTTAATATTTAATATTTAATATTTAATTGTTAATTGTTAAAAAGGAAAAAAATGGTCAGAGTGTTAATCGTAGAAGATAGCCAGACAGAAGCACATATTTTAACCGAGTGTTTGCGGCAATCTGGTTTTGAGGTGCAAAACGTCACGACGGCCGAAACCGCTAAAGCTATTTTAGGGCAAAACAGTTTCGATGCAATTTTGCTAGACGTAGTCTTGCCAGGTCAAAGCGGTTTTAGCTTGTGTCGAGAATTAAAACATCAAGAATGTACGGCAAAAATTCCCATCATTATGTGTTCGGTAAAATCTGGCAAAATTGATAAAAATTGGGCGCTAAAACAAGGAGCAAATGCTTATGTAACTAAACCAATTAATACTACAGAAATCCTGGATATTTTAGCAGATGTAATGAAGGAATAGGGCAATCAACAATTAGCAATGAGCAATTAGCAATTAGCAACTAGCCAAATGAAAACTCAATTTATGACCTTTTACATAACCCACGACATCGGGGGGATGCTGCCAACAGAAAAACTAGGAGAAATTATTAGCCTAAGTCCAAAAAATCTCGTCCCAATTCCCGATATGCCCTCCTCCGTTTGCGGTTGTTTTCCCTGGCAAGGAGAAGTGGTTTGGCTGATAGATTTAGTTTCGGTAATGGGATACGAAGCGTTATTAAAAGCGGGTTTTTACCTGTCTAAATATAACGTTTTGCAAGTAAAAATTGGTGGGGAGTTCGAGCTGGCATTTTTAGTCAAAAATATTGGTCGGTTAATTGAGGTGGAGGAAGCAGAAATTGAGAAAGGAGGTTCTACTAAAAATTTTAATCCCATTTTAGCCAAATATGTTAAAGCTAGTTGGAAAAATCAAAAAAGGGAAACGCTCTATATTTTAGACTTCGAGGCGATCGCCTCCGAGCAATTAACAATTGACAATAGACAATAGAGAATAGACAGCTAACAATAGACAACTAACAATTAACAACCATGAAACAAAGACCGATGGAAAAATATAACCGAGAATACGAAGATGCGGTGGAAACCACGGCAAGATCGATGGCGATCGTGCCGGTAGAAAACGGATTATCGGTGGGGGAAGTAGAAACCGAAGATAACTTTCCCCCAGAAGAAGGAGGTTTAAGAGCCAGAAATAAAGTCATAGCGGCGGAATTGGCAAACTTGCGAGACAGCATCGACATGAGGGCCGATCGCCTCGAAGCGCTAATAGAAGAAGAAGGGGCGGCGGCAGAAAAGGCAGAACAATTAAACCGAATCAGCGCCAGTCTCTGGAACTCTTTCAAACCAGAAGAGCTATTAGCAACGGTGGTGGAAGAAGTGCGGGAAGCATTGGCAACAGATAGAGTAATTATCTATCAATTCGATCGCCACGGTAAAGGCAAGGCCGTAGCAGAATCCAGAGAAATCGACTGGCAGCCTCTCCCAGAAGTAGAAACCGCAGAGCTAGTGGCTCGCCATGCAGAATTATACCGCCAAGGCCGAGGGGGAGCGATCGCCCAACTCTCCCATAGCGGCGTCACCCTCGCGGCCCCAGTTCGAGTAGGCGATCGCCCTCTGGCACTCCTTATAGCGATCGACTGCCAAAGAAATCGAGAGTGGAGTCAGCCAGAAACCGACTTTTTAGAAGCGATCGCCCTCCAACTAGGTTGCGTTCTAGATCGGGCATGGCTCTTAGAAAAACAACAAACCGCCACCAAACAAATCAAGCTGCTGGAAAAAATCAAATCCAAAGTGCGGCGGGCAGTCAACCGCGACGATATTTTAGCCGCAGCAGTGGAGGCAACCAGAGAAGCGATCGAAAGCGATCGGGTTCTCGTCTATGAATTTGACCTCCAGTGGCAAGGAACAGTAGTAGCCGAATCCGTAGATCGCCGATGGTCGGTCGCCCTGGGAGCGGACATAGAAGATCCCTGCTTCGCCCAACGCTACGCCCTCTCCTACGAAAGGGGGCGAGTCAGCGCCGTTGACGACATTTTCAAAGCCGATTTAAGCGAGTGCCACCTAAAGCAACTCGAACCCTTTGAAGTCAGAGCAAGCCTAGTCGTTCCCATTTTGGCGGAAAAAAGATTGATGGCACTATTAATCGCCCATCAATGCTCCGGCCCGAGAGCCTGGAAAGAAACAGAAATCGAGCTGTTGGGGGAAGTCGGCGTAGAAGTGGGCTATGCCCTAGAGCGCACCCTCATGCTCGAAGAACAAGAAGCGATCGCCTCCCAAGCGCGACTGCTCAACCAAATTACGGCCATGCTGCGGGAAGACCTAAAACCCGAAGAAATCTTCGACGTGGCAGTAGAAGAAAGCCGGGAATCCTTAAGCGCCGATCGCGTCTTAGTCTATGCCTTCGATCGCAACTGGCAGGGAACCATAGTAGCGGAGTCGGTAGATCGGGGTTGGGCGAGCGCAATGGGTACAAAAATCGCGGATCCGTGTTTTGCCGATCGCTATGTCAAACCCTACCTGCGGGGACGAGTCAGCGCTATTCACAACATCTACGAAGCCCGCTTAACCGAGTGCCACATCGGGCAGCTAGAACCCTACCAAGTAAAATCGAACCTAGTAGCGCCCATAATCGTAGAAAAAAACCTCTACGGCCTGTTAATCGTCCACCAATGCTCCCACTTCAGGACTTGGAAAAGCTCGGAAATCGACTTCATCAAACAACTCGGCACCCAAATAGGCTTCGCCCTAGATCGCATCAACCTGCTGCAAAAACACCAAATTGCCACCGCCCAAGCGAGGCGCTTAAACCAGATTAGCTCTCGCATTCGCGAATCTCTCAGCCCCAAAGACATTTTAAACGCTGCAGTGGAGGAGATGCGCAAAGCCTTGCAGACGTCGCGGGTCATCGTGTATCAATTCGACTCCCAGTGGCAGGGCACCGTAGCGGCAGAATCGTTAGAAACCGGATTTACCGAATCCTTGGGGGCAGAAATCAACGACCCCTGTTTTGCCGAAGGATACGTCAAAAAATATCTGGTGGGGCGAGTAAAAGCGATCGACGACATCCACCAAGCCGATTTAACGGAGTGCCACCTGCGACAGCTCGAATCTTTTGAAGTGAAAGCCAACTTAGTAACGCCCATCGTCAGGGCAACAGGGGGGATAACAGGCGGGACGCCCGTTCTACTAGGCTTATTAATCGCCCATCAATGTTCCGAACCCCGCCAGTGGCAGCAGTGGGAAATAGACCTAACCAAACAAGTGTCAGTACAAATAGGTTACGCCCTCGACCAAGCCCTATTATTACAGCAACAGCAGGCCGCCACCCAGCAAGCGCGACAGCTCGGCGCCATCAGCTCCCGCATTCGGGAATCCTTGGACCCAGAGCGCATCTGCCGCAGCGCCGTAGAAGGTGCCCAAACGATCGTGGAAGTTGACAGGGCCGTGATTTATCGCTTTGACGAAGCTACCTGGGATGGGGAGATTATCTCGGAGGCAGTCAAACCCGGTTGGGCGCAGATCGCCCGTCAGGAAAGCGAGGTGCCCTGTTTTCCCAGCGAATATGTGGAACAATACCGACTGGGGCGGGTGCAAGTGACCGAAGATATTACTAAAGCCGGTTTAACCGAGTGCCACGAAGAACAACTGAAAAAGTGGCAGGTTAAGGCTAACGTCGTAGTACCTATCACGGTCAACCGCAAATTATACGGTTTGCTCGGCGCCCACCAGTGCAGTTCTACCCGTCAGTGGCAGGAGTCGGAAGTAGAAGCATTTAAACAAGTAGCGCAGCAAGTCGGTTACGCTCTCGAACAAGCTTGGCTGCTAGAACAAGTGGAACTCGCCCGCCAGGATGCGGAGATGGCTTCTATAGAACAACAGCAACAAAAGGAGCATCTCGAAAATCACATCGATACCTTTTTAGCAGAGATAGAAGGTTCCTTCGGCGGCGACTTGACCGTTCGGGCCCGGGTGACGGAAGGGGTGATGGGTACGGTGGCAGACTTTTTTAATGCTACTATTGAGAACTTGCAAAAGTTAGCGTCTCAGGTGCAGTCGGCGGCGGGGGTGGTGACTGCTACTGCAGAAGGTAGCGAAGCCGAGATTAAGGCTTTGTCTGGGGAGGCCCAGCGGCAAGCGGAGGCGATCGCTGCTGCCCTCACTCAGATTAAGTTGATGGTTGACGAGATCCACGGGGTAGCCGACAACGCCCGAGAGGCAGAAGTTAAAGTGCAGTTGGCCAATCAAATTCTTACAACTAGCGATGGAGCGATGAATAAAACCGTTGACGGCATTTTGACGATTCAGAAAACCGTGGATGCCGCCGCCCGCAAGGTGAAAAATTTGGGGGATGCTTCTAAGAAAATCTCCCGGGTGGTGAGTTTGATTAGCGATTTGGCAAATCAAACCAATATTTTAGCTTTAAATGCTTCGGTGGAGGCGACTCGCGCAGCTCGCGACGACGAAGGTTTTGCGACGGTGGCGGGAGAAGTGCGAACTTTGGCGGAACAGTCGGCAAGCGCCACCAGAGAAATCGAACAAATTGTGGAGGATATCCAGGCAGAGACTAACGAAGTGGTAAAAGCGATGATTATCGGTCGCAAGCGAGTGTTGAAGGGTACGGAGTTAGTGAAGGGAGCCCGCCAAAGTTTAACCGAATTAGCAGAAGCTAGCGGTAAGATTAGCGAGTTAGTAGAAGAGATCGCCCAGTCGGCGATCGCTCAAGCGGACACCTCCAGCGAGCTCTCGAACACCATGCAGGAAGTAGCGGCGATCGCCAACCGCACTTCCGGTCAATCTCTCACGGTGGCGGAGTCTTTCGCCCGCCTATTGGAAGTAGCCGGCGAACTCCAAAAAAGCGTCGCCCAATTTAAAGTAGAATAATTCCCGTTCGTAGTAATCGCTTCAGCGATTCAGTTCGTAGTAATCGCTTCAGCGATTCAG
>CAZUCT010000286.1:0-8523 GCA_964619285.1 uncultured bacterium
ATTGGTGACAAAAATCTCCCCAACTGACAATTGTCATAGAGGGAAGGTCAAAAAATGTAACCAAATTGGTGACAAAAATCTCCCCAACTGACAATTGTCATAGAGGGAAGGTCAAAAAAAGTGCGCAATTGCGCACAAAAATCTAGAAGGGTTATGGCACGACCCATTACCCATTACCCATTACCCATTATGAAAAATCTAGCAAATCGTCTTAGTTTCGTTTCCTTATCTCCAGAGGAAGTCAAACAAACCCTGCTCAAGGGGGAAAGTCTCAGCAATGCCAATTTGGAGGGTATTAATTTGAGCGAGATGGATTTATCTGGGGCCGACTTGAGCGGTGCCATTCTCATTGGGGCAAATTTCAGCAAAAGCAATCTCAGCGGTGCCAACCTCCAGGGGGCAGACTTGCGCAGGGCAAACTTCGACTCTGGCAATTTGAGTGGGGCAAATTTGGGAGACAGTTATTTGCAGAGGGCGATTTTATCTGGAGCTAATTTGAGGGATGCCCGAGTGGAAGGGGCAAAGTTGCAATTGGCAATTTACGACTCCCAAACGGTTTGGATGGAGGGTTTCGACTATCGCAATTGTGGGGCGATCGGTCCTAAAGCAAATCTCAACGGTGCTTATCTGAATACGGCGAATCTTCGGGGGGCCGATTTACAGGGGGCAAATTTGCGGGGTGCTTATCTCAGCGGTGTGGATTTAACTGGGGCGAATTTGAGGGGAGCTGCTTTAAGCGGGGCTAATCTCCAGAAGGCGGTGTTGGTGGGAGCTTATTTGAGAGATGCGCGACTGGTGGGGGTGGAGTTACAGATGGCAGATTTGCGGGGTGCCGATTTGACTGGGGCGAGTTTGGAACAGATAGAGAAGCTGGCGGGTGCGGATTTTACTAATGTCCAGGGGTTGAGCGAGCAGGATTTGGCGGCGTTGCGGAGTCGCCCGTCTCAGGAGTTGGGGACTTGGAATGCATATACTCGTTCTAATACGGGGCGGAGTTTGGGGTTGGGGATGTAGGGTTTGGTGGAATGATGATGGCCTTCTTTTGGTTGAGGATTGCTTGAGGGTGGGCGTTGCGTTCGGTGGGTAGATTGGGCAGATTTGTCAGTGCCGCCAAGAAGGTGCTACCATTTTTCTTATTAGTGTAAGGAGGATTTAATAATGGCTAATCAAGAACTGACAAAGCAATTGGATGAATTTTTAAAAAAATATGACAGCATCTACAAGCAATTTGATTACGAATTAAGGGATGATTTTGAAAGGCTTAAAGATGATTTTGTGGAGCTTGCAAACAAAGCTAATATTCGTTCTTCTGGCTTTAAAACTCCTCAAGAATTTATCAATGCTCTGGAAAAATTTAATGCTAAAGCTGAGGAATTAAAAAAAGATGGTGATTTCCTTATAAAAGCATTCAAAGACCAATCAGAATACCTTGATGTAATCGTAAAAGGGACAGTTTTAGATCTAAAATTTCTTTTAGAAAAAGTTGAATCTATGTCTTTAGAAGAGATAGCAAAAACTTACAAAAACTTGAATGTATCAAGCCAAAACAAAGAAAAATTCAGAACACTTTGGGATTGTCTGGAGAAATGTATTTATCATAACAAAACGATAGTTTCCCCGGTAGAAACAGTTATAGAATCCAAAGGACCCAACGAACCCAATTTCTTGTCGAGGAGTTCTTTATTAAACGAAGAAGATGCAAGAATATTCAGCGAAAAATTCATGAATTTTGAGCTATCCCCCGATGAGATAAAAGAAATAATAAGCAAGTATGAAGGCCCGGAGTACAGAGAATTAGGCAAAGCCTTTTTATATGGTAGGTTATCTCACGAACAGTCAAAATACAAAACACGTTTAGAAAAATACGAAAGAGAAATGGGAATATCTCAGTGTTATGAGTATTTTATAGAATATGTAACTGCTTTAATCGCAGTTATCTTGAAAGCAAAAACAATAAATGAGGCGACGATAGAAGAACTGAATCAAAAAACAAAGGAAAATTGGTTGATAAGTTAAAGAACTGGAGAGTGCAAAGCTCCCTAAAAACCTGAACTGACGCTAACTCAAACCTTCTCAACCAACCAAGCAATAGCGCACCCAATTTTTCCGCATTTTGTAAATTTCTAGCAATCCTTAATTAGAGCGCAAAGTATTATGTCATCCATTGAGGTACTTTGGACACCAGACTGGCATCAAGCTCTTTTTGAGTGTATCAAGGCTGCAAAAAAAGAGGTTTTTCTTGTTTCACCTTGGCTGAAATTGCAAGGTGCAGAACTTATTTTAAATGCTCTTCAGGAGAATAAGAGCGCTCCGAAAGTTAATTTATTAACTACTTTTAATGAATCCGAATTAATCGGAGCAAAATCATCTAGCGATTTGAAAGCCTATTGTTTACTATTGGGATATGGCGTTGAGATTAGAGTAGTTCGGGGCTTGCACGCTAAAATTTATATTTGCGATCGCCAGGATATTATTGTATCGTCTGGTAATTTAACTGGTCCCGGTCTCGGTTTAAAGCCTCGCTGCAACTTGGAGATAGCGCTGCATATTTCCGACCCAAATACCGCACAAGAAATTTTAAAGCAGGTTCTAGAAATTTGGGAAACAAGCGAGATTCTAAACCTTGAATTGCTGTTGAAAAATGTTAAGCGCATTCAGGCAGATAATACTGATTATATCAAATCTCTCCAGGAGACATCTTCTAATGAAGAAAAAGGTCCAAAGCTTGAACCACATCGCTCTTGGTGGAGTGAAACTTCTAGCAATAAATCGTCAAGCGATGGACCAGTTAAATTTGACTTGAGTATTACAGAACTTAGCAATTTAAGACCAGATTTAAAAGAAGTCCTGGATGTCTGCGATACTATTCAAAAACAATTTAAACCACAGAAAAAACAAAAAACTGTTTCTGGCAGGGAACCAACGAAGAGTCAAGAGAAAACTTCTGGCACTTCCAGCAATGAATTATCCCCTGTTTTAAGCCAAGAAAATAGTTCAGAGTCAGATGATTCTGTTGTTTCATCTGTTAACGAATCTGTTATATCCATTGCAACATCAACTACTGAGTTTGAAACCGTCACCGTCAACGCTCAAGGAGAAAAAATTAAACCAGAGCGCTGCCAGGCGGAAGTTTTCGTGGAAAACTTGGGGGAAGGTGTCGAGTTAGAAATGGTATCTATTCCTGGTGGGAGTTTTATGATGGGTTCGCCAGAAAGTGAAGAGGGGCGATATGAAGATGAAAGTCCGCAACATCAGGTTAGCGTTCCGCCGTTTTTTCTCGGGAAGTACCCAGTAACGCAACAACAGTATGAAACGGTGATGGGAAATAATCCTTCTCGTTTCAAAGGTGCTAACCGCCCGGTGGAGTGGGTAAGCTGGAACGATGCGACGGAATTTTGTCGGCAACTCTCTCGGAAGACTGGGAGGCAATATCGTTTACCTTCGGAGGCCCAGTGGGAGTATACCTGTCGGGCGGGAACTACTACGCCGTTTTATTTTGGGGAGACTATTACTACAGACTTAGCTAATTACAACGGCAACCATACTTACGGTTCGGGACCTAAAGGAATTTATCGCGAACAAACTACGGATGTTGGCCGTTTTCCCCCAAACGCTTTTGGTTTGTACGATATGCACGGGAATGTCTGGGAGTGGTGTCAGGATATTTGGCATGACAATTATAGCGGTGCCCCCACTGATGGGAGTGCTTGGGAATCTGGTGGAGATAGTTCTTTGAGAATGCTACGCGGTGTTTCGTGGTACAACCTCCCCAGAAATTGTCGCTGCGCCAATCGTAACAGGGACTATGAAGGGAGCATAAACAGCGGTTTTCGTGTAGTTCTGATGCCTGGCGCGTAGTCGTCTAGTTCTTGTTTTGCGTGAGGACTCTTCTTTCCCCTTCGCTCTTTTCCCCTCTTCCCCTCTTTCCTTCCGATGCCACGCCAGGCGGCTGATTTTTTTTAGTTGTTCGGTGGGGGTTTAAGAAACCGGGTTTTTGCGAAAAACCCGGTTTCTGGTGGGTGAAAAAGGTTGGTTGGCAGATTTAAGGTAAAATTATTGTGTAGTTTTAGGAGGATTTTAACTTATGCAAATCACGATTAATTTGCCGGAAGAGTTAACGGAAAAAATGGGCGATCGCTGGGGAAATTTACAGCACAAAATTCTTGCCAATCTCTTATTAGATGCTTTAAAAGAGGGGTTAATTACTTTTGATGAGCTAAAAGAGAGACTCGATTTTTTTTCCGATGCCGAACTCAAGGAATTGTTAAGGGAAAAAAATCTGCTCCACTCCGGGGGTTTGCTTAATTTGTATGGTGCTTGTCCGGAGCTAGATTTTGTAGAGAATGATGATTCGATGGGGGTTTTTGATGAGCAATAATTCTTCGATTTATTTGCTAGATACAAATGTTTGTATCGTTTATCTGAAGGGAAGATCGGAAAAAATTAAGAGTCGTATTGACGTTCTAGATGCCGAAAAAATAGCGCTTTGTTCTGTGGTAAAATCCGAGTTATTTTATGGTTCTATGAAGAGTAACAACGCTGAAAAAAATTTGAACATTCAAAAATCATTTGTGTCGCAATTCGTCTCTTTACCATTTGATGATTCCTGCGCTGAAATTTATGGTAAAGTTAGGGCTGATTTAGAAAAAAAGGGAACGCCTATTAGCTCAAATGATGTTCAAATAGCTTCTATTGCTTTGGCAAACGACTTAATCTTAGTAACTCATAATGTTCGAGAATTTAGTCGAGTTTAAGGGTTAACAATTGAAGATTGGGAGGGAGAATAATATGATTGCCACAGCACCCCTAACTAATAGCCAACTCTTGGGAGAAAAGCGCGTTATTTTGCGCGATTTAACCTGGGATGCTTACAAGCAAATTCTCGATGCTTTACCTCAAAGTCGCGGGGTAAGATTAATTTATGACCGAGGAACTTTAGAAGTTACTATGCCTTTAGAAGACCACGAATATGCTAGGGAGTTAATTGGTTTATTTATCCGCATTTTAGTCGGAGAAATGGGCATGAAACTTAAGTCGATGGGCTCCACAACTTTGAACCGCGCAGATTTAGATCGGGGGGCAGAACCAGATAACGGTTACTACATTCAAAATCAACCATTAGTTGCGGGACGTAATGTTAATTTAGACCGAGACCCTCCCCCAGATTTAGTGGTAGAAATAGATATTACCCACACTGATATTGATAAAAATCGACTTTACGCCGCGATGGGAGTACCGGAACTTTGGCGCTATAACGGGCGAGATTGGCGTATTTATCAACTGCAAGAAGGGGTTTATATTGAATGCGATCGCTCCCCTACTTTTACCCGGGTTGAAAAGGAGCATTTATATCGCTTTTTAGAACGAGCTATTGAGGATGAAATTGAGGCCGAAAGAGAGTTTAGAGAATTTGTCAGACAGCAGTTACAATAGAGGCAAAAGGCAAGAGTAGGAAATTTCTGACGGGATGGATGATGATTTGATGGGAGTTTTTGACGAGCAATAGTTCTTTTGGCCCAGGCTAAGGGCTTCTCTGGGGCCGTAAAGCGATTTATCGCCAGTTTGAAGTACAGAAAATTAAATGCTGGGTGGGGGCAAAGCATTCGGACATCAAAATCAATGCTTTCTCTCAAAATTTAACCCCCGAATGCTTTGCCCCTACAGTTTTATTTGTAGGAACAAGATTGAGGATTTCTATAAAGTCAATAACTTCCCTCGAATCAACTCATCTTCATCATCTTTAAGCATCTCTCTTCCCGTTTCATCTCCCAACATTTCCAACCCCAACAAACAAGCATATTTCAAATCGAAACTTCTGCTATTTAAAGCCTCTTTCAACAGCGGAATAGCTCTTTCATCTCCCACCTGTTTTCTTCCTAAAGATGCTAAAGCAAGAGCCCCCGCAGTTCTCGACTTCATAAACTGAGGCGAAGTATTATTTAAAGCCTCCACCATTAAATCGCAAGCAGGGGCATACTTCAGCCAGCCAAACAACTTAATAACATGATAGTTAGCCCCGTAATCGCTGCGAGCTTCTTTTTCCCAAGTCTTTAAAAGCGCTTCTGGAGCTTCCTCTGGATACAACTCTAAGATATTTCTACTAGCAAAATAACACCGACCAAAATCAGTATTATAAAGCTGACCCACCAGAAAATCTAAACTCGGTTTTTCGTCGTATTCAAAAATAACGTCGAGGTCTTCTGGACGGTCTAAAATTACTCTATCTAATAACGGTTCCACCGTCGCAAAACTAATTTTGCCCGCCGATAAAGCAGGAGTTGCCAGGAGTCGAATACCCCGCAGGCGAAAAGCGATCGAAACCGGGCAGCGGGCAATTTGGGGCATAGCATCGTAATATTGGGCATCGATTAAATCTTGGATCGCCGATCGCCTCACATTAACAGTCGGATGCTTGAGAAAAGCCACCACCTGACCCATAAGGCCAAAATCTCCGCTCAAACGGGCAATAGCAGCAACGGCCGCACTAATAATAGTAGGATTGTCCGCAGTGGTAAAACCCTTAATCCGTTCCAGGGCCGACTCATAATTGAGTTTTGCCAAAGTTTGAACGATGATGCGATAACTTTGACCCGGTTTATCCAACAACTGGGCAATCTCTTCTAAAATTTCTCCATCCTCCGTGCCAATTTCACCGATGGCCCAAACCGCATTTTCCACGGTATAATTATCCTCGTCGGCCAAACAAGCACGGACCACAGGTAAAGCCTCCTTCGGTCGCAAATGCCCCAAACTTTCCACGGCCTTGCGTCGAGTGATGCGATCGTAAAGTTCTTGGCCCGGACTTTGGACCGCTTGAATTAAAGCATCGATGGAACGTTGAGTGGGGAAACTCGCCAGGTGGGAAACGGCAACATAGCGATCGGTGGCATCGGCCAGTTGTTCTGGGGGAGTATTGAGGAGGGCGATGGCCTGGTCCTCTGTCAAACCATAAATATTAAAAAGATTAGGCATTTAATTAAGAATGGATAATAAAATGAGAACTCAACCATCTCAGAAAATAACAGATATGGAAGACAATAGAGAAGAACTAACAGCAAAAGAGACCGAAAAGGCTCCAGTCAGTCCTCAAGAACTGGCAGAAGTTATCCAAGAATTCGAGCAATATCGCCAGCGGTTAATCGACGACATGACCGCCGCCGCCCAAAAGGCAAAGGTTTCTCAATCTAAACTCAAAAAACAGCTAGAACCAGAACTAGCACAAATCGATGCTACCTTGGAAAACCTCCGCGCCCAACACGGGGCCCTGACTAATAGCAATTAACAACTAACAATTAACAATATCAATGTCACCAGAAGAAGTAGATGCCTTTCTAGCAGTAGCAAGACAGGAAGTGGCAGAAGAAACCTTTGATGCCACAGATAGCGATCGCCTCCAAAAAATGGTCGAATGTATGGGAGATTCCCGAGGGATGGTGCGTTTGGGTTTTGCCGATACCCTTGGCAAAATTGGCAAACCCGCCGTTCCTTTTTTGGTGGAGGCTATGTTAAACCATAAGGAGCCCGTAGTCCGCAGAGCTGCCGCCAAAACTTTAACCCTCATTGCCGACCCAGAAACAGTTCCCCCCCTAGTCCATGCCCTGTTAAACGATGAGGATACAGTGGTTAAAGGTTCGGCGGTGGGTGCCTTAGCTCAAATTGGCGAAACCTCGGTACCGGTTTTATTAGAGATTTTAACTTCCCCAGAACATCCAGAAAGTACCAAAGGTCATGCGGCATGGGCTCTGTCTTTTATTGGAAGCAAAGCAAAAGAGTATTTGTATCGGGAGATTAATTCCGAGTCCGAGTCGGTGAGGGCAGCGGTGGTAGGGGCGATCGCCAAAATTGCCCAAGACGAAGAGGAAGAACGGGCAATTAAGATTTTGAACGATGCCTTGGGAGACTCTTCGGCAACGGTACGTTGCGAGGCGGCTGCAGTTTTGGGAACTTTAGCTTATAAACCGGCAGTTCCCAAATTAATCGAGCTGTTGCAGCATCCAGATGCAGAAACTCGCAAAGCTGCCGCTCTTTCGTTGATGAAGATTAGAGATGTGGAAGCTTTAGAACCTTTAGAAGCAGCTTACCAACGAGAAGCAGAAGAGTCGATTAAACCGGTTATGAAGTTAGCGATCGGTCAGCTTGCAGCCAACAAAGAATAGTTCGTAGTAATCGCTTCAGCGATAGATACGTTCGTAGTAATCGCTTTAGCGATTTATATGTTCGCAGCAATCGCTTTAGCGATTTATATGTTCGCAACAATCGCTTCAGCGATAGATACGTTCGCAGCAATCGCTTTAGCGATAGATATGTTCGTAGTAATCGCTTTAGCGATAGATATGTTGCCATCCACCATCAAGGTTCTGGATGTCCAATTTTTGTGCGCAAATTGCGCACATTTTCTGGCCTTCATTTAATAATTGTCCAATTTTTGTGCGCAAATTGCGCACTTTTTCTGGCCTTCATTTAATAATTGTCCAATTTTTGTGCGCAAATTGCGCACATTTTCTGGCCTTCATTTAATAATTG
>CAZUCT010000287.1:0-8622 GCA_964619285.1 uncultured bacterium
TTACATTTTTTTTGACCTTACCTCAATGACAATTGCCAGTAGAGGAGATTTTTGTAACCAATTGGTTACATTTTTTTTGACCTTACCTCAATGACAATTGTCAGTAGGGGAGATTTTTGTCACCAATTTGGTTACATTTTTTTGACCTTCCCTCAATGACAATTGTCAGTAGGGGAGATTTTTGACAATTAACAAAATTCCCTACTTTCTATGTTGAGTAACAGTCAGGGTGTAGGCATGAATGCCGCCAGAGCGATCGCCCACATAAATGTTATAGCTGCCCGGGTCTCCATGTCCGGCATATTTAATTGGACCACCGGCCCTGTGGGGCAGCAAACAGAAACGACCGCTGGGCCCGTCAACTAACATAGTTGGAGTGCCCCCATTAGTTTCTACTTGAAAGCTTAAATAAGGGATAGGCTGTTCTATTCGGAGAACGTGATTCGGTTGTGGGGCGATCGAACCGCAGTCGCCACTATTTTCCGCGCCCCCAGAAGTGCCCTCCCGACTCAGAGGTTCCACAAAACCCGGGTTGAGGGGGGGAATGGGTTGACTTAAAGCCGGGAAGCTAAAGACTAATATTGTCAGCAAAGTTATCGTAATTGGAGTTTTCATCATAAGACAATAAATTTTAGTGAAAGCTAAAATATAAACTTGTTAGTAACGATGGGGATTAGTAATAAATCTGTTCCCCCCTATTTACATTTTAGCCAATTCTCCACTGCCATCCCGGACTTTCTTAGTAGAACCCAGTGGGAGCATCTAAATTTTGCAACCATAAATAATTTTCTCATTCGGCTCATTCCTTATACCATTAGCAATTAACAATTAGCAAAATAATCATAATTATGGAACCTCAAAATAATTTCGAGATCGAAGAAAAATTGCAACAATTAGAAAAGGAGATTAATGGGTCAAACCCACCAGAAGTAAAACCAGACAACCCCGCAACCCTTTCAACCTTTTCCGATCGCTTTCTTCAATGGTTTAAAGACCTCCCCAAAGGAGGACAAGTAGCAGTTTTTATAGTCGCAGCCATAGCCAGCTTAACCCTCGTAAAAATTGTAGTGGAATTAATTTCCTTATCCATCGGTTTAGGCTTCATGGCCGTGTTGTTGTACCTTGGCTATAAACTTTTCCTTGGTTCAAATACTACAAACAACAACCAAGGGTGATATAAGTAGGGACAAGGAACCGGAGAAAAAAGTAGGGGGTAAAAGGAAAAATTGGACAAGAAATTGACCGAGAAACTATTGAACAACCGGGCCCCATACTTAAAAATACGAAAAAACCCTTCTCCGCTGATGTAAGTCCTAGCAAATTAAAGAAGAATCTCTAAAAGCAAAAAAATAAATATGACCAGCCCTAGCGTAAGTACAGAGATCCCAGAATCAGAAAGCAAGTGGGAAGTAAAATCCAAGCAAGCGCCACTATTGATTCGCAGGTGCGGTGCTTGGGCAGCAGAAGTGTCCTTAGTGGTCCTCAGCGGCCTAGTACCCGCCGGGCTCGGCTGGGCCGCCAACAGGGTAGCAGAGCCAGTTCCCCTCAACCCAATGGTGGGAGCTAGCACCGAAGCGATCGCCTCCACCCTAGCCATTCCCATCCACAACCGCCACGAGCGAGTAACCCCCCTAACTAATTTATTCTGGTCCGGGGCCATAGTTGCTCCCTTCTTGGTCGTCGGTTGGCAGCTATATTTATTAGCAAAAACAGGTCAAACCACCCCCAAGCGCTGGTTTGAACTAAAAGTCGTAGCCGCCGCCGTCCAGGCCCCCGGTTGGCGGCGAGCAATACTGCGAGAACTCGTCGGCAAAGGAACGCTGCCAATGGGACTGGCCTACCTAACTTGGCGCTTGACCGGGGCCTATCCTTCCCTGTTAGTTTTGGGAGGGTTGACCGGGGCCGCCTTCTTGGGAGACTTTCTCTTCGTGCGTTTTAGCCGGCTGCGGCGCACCGGACACGATGCCTTAGCAGATACCTTTGTAGTAGATGCATTTTCTGAAGAAGCTTATCCAGAAAGCGCCTTTACGACCGGCGGCATCGGCGAAGATGCAGCAGTGGCAGCCATCGTCCTCTCCCCACAAAAACAAACTCGCTTTAATCTCTGGGGTTGGATGCGCCAACATCCAGGCTTAACTTTATCTATCGTCACAATTTCTGGCATGGCCGCCGTTCTGGGTACCTTTATCGGCACTCAAGTTTATATTCAAAGTCAAGCTAATTTCCGACAGTTAAAAGAACAGGATAATACCCTCTTCCTTGCCCTGGTAAGCAAGCTCTCCAGAAGCTCCGGCAACGCCCAAGAACGCAGCATCGCCATTTCGGCCCTGGGTTCCATGAGCGATCCTCGGGCCGTACCTTTCCTGGTAGAGTTAATCGCCCAAGAAAAACATCCAGCAGTCCTCGACGCCATCCAGCAATCTTTAGTTACTGCCGGACCGACGGCCTTGCCCAACCTGCGCCAAATGAATCAAGCTCTCAAAAACGACCAAGCGTCTATGAGTTTCGGCGGCGATGCCCAGGAAAAACAACTGGTGGGTCTCAGGTTGCAGGCAACTCAAAAGGCGATCGCTAAAATTCTCAAAGTCCGCAGCAGCGAAATCGACAGGGCCGACCTCAGTCATGCGGATTTGGGTCAAAATACCGTCGGTGGCGCTAGTTTTACCCTGGTTCTGGAAAATACCGACCTCTCGGGCATTCGCCTCAGAAGCACCGTTCTCCACAAAGCTAATTTCAAAAACAGTCGCTTTTACGGACCCGGAAAAGACGGTCGTTTGGGCACTTTTGACGATTTGATTTCGGATCTGAGCGGTTCGGACTTCAGCGAGGTCGATCTCAGCGGTGCTTTTATCGGACCGGCCATCGTCCGGCGCAGCAATTTCTTTAAGGCAAACCTCAATAAAGCCAGAATGGCAAATGCGATTTTAGCCGGTTCTAATTTCAGCAGCGCTCAACTTCTCGGAGCTGGTTTACAGCAGGCAGATCTAAAAGAAGCTAGCTTCACCGGTGCAGAGTTAGGAACCGCCAATCTCTCAGGCGCCAATCTCCAAAAAGCTCGCATGAGCAGGGTTAATGCCGAAGGTGCCAGCTTCGAGTCTGCTAATTTGAGTCAATCTAATTGGCAAGGTGCTAATTTATCGGGGGCTAATTTTAGTGGGGCGAATCTTCAAAATTCCGACCTGAGTTTGGTTCAACTTACCGATGCTAATTTGCGCAACGCTCAGTTACAAAATGCTAATTTGCGCAATGCCGATTTGACTTTTGCTGATTTGCGAGGTGCTAATCTCAGTGGGGCGGATTTTAAGGGGACTAAGTTAGCCGCTTCTACTCCTTCTCAGGTCAATCAATTTTTGCAGGTTCCACCTAATGTCGTTAAGAGCGATCGCTTGAAAGGCGTTGATTTTAGTTTCGTTAAAAATTTAGACGTTTACCAAGTTAACTATATCTGCGCTCAAGGTGGCATTTACGACAAATGCCCTCAATAGGGAGTGTGGGGAGTGTGGGGAGTGTCCCACACTCCCCTCTCCCTTGTCTTCCCCCTCTCCCTTATCTCCCCCTCTCCAAGGAACGCAATTAACAATTAGCAATTAGCAATTAGCAAAAATCGTTAACTATTCGGTTCTCTTCAAAAATGACTTCTACTCTGACATCTTTCTAAATAAATTTGAGCCACTCTATCTTGGGGGTTTTTAGTCAAACATTCCTCGAATAATTGGGCTGCATCTCGAAAATCATCTTGGGAATAAAAAAACATCGCTTCTTCAAATTTAGCTTTTGTGATTAACTTACCTCGACCGATTTCTGGAGGATCTGCATCGAAAATTTCAAAGACAGTTACCACTTGCGACTTACCTTTTACCTTGACGCGATCGATAAATCTAAAAGCATAATCGTTAGGATTTTCTAACTTTTCAAAAGTGTAGTGGGAGATTAATAAAGACACCCCATAATTTTTAGTTAAATCTTCCAAACGAGAAGCTAAATTTACCGCATCGCTAATCACAGTTCCATCCATCCGACTTTCCCCCCCCACAGTACCGAGAATTAAATCTCCAGTATTAATGCCAATACCAATTTTAAGCGGCGGTCGTTCCGGTCTTTGTCTGGTTTTATTATATTCCGTCAGTCGATTTAACATCGAAATACCCGCCTTAACCGCATCGTCAGCGCCTCCACCAAATAAAGCCATAATCGCATCCCCAATATATTTATCAATAAATCCCCCATACTCGATAATTGCCGGTTCCATCCGAGACAAATAACCGTTAATAAATTTAAAATTATCCTCTGGGGTCATCGTTTCGCTTAAAGCCGTGAAATCGCGAATATCGGCAAATAAAATAGACATTTCATATTGAACGCTGTCGCCTAATTTAACATCGACGAGACTGTCGTAGCCCAGAAAAGAGAGAAATTGGTGGGGTACAAAACGAGAGGCAGCAACGGATAAATCTAGTTCGGAGTCTAGTGCTTTTTCTAAGTCTTGATTGAGTTGATAAAGTTCGTTGGTAAATCTTTCTCTTTCCGCTTCCGCTTGTTTTCTTTCTGTAATATCCTGAACGAATCCTTGATAGTAAAGCAATGCCCCATTAACATCGCAAATGCAACGAGCATCTTCCGATATCCAAATAATGCTCCCATCTTTGCAATAAACTTGAGACTCAAATCCCGATACTTGACCCTGTTTTTCCATCAAGTTAGTAAATTCTTGATAGCGATCGCCATCGACGTACAATTGAGTCCGAACGTTGGTCATAATTTCTATTAACTCATCGGGAGAGTCGTAACCGTAAATTTGTGCCAAGGCAGTATTAGCGCTTAAATAACTTCCTTCTGGCGTAGTTTGAAAAATGCCTTCTAGGGCATTTTCAAAAATACTGCGATATCTTTCTTCTGTTTCGAGTAGGGATTCTATTAAACTAGCTTGTTTGCGATTCGCTTTTTCCAAATTGATATTCATTTCCAGGAGTTTTGAATTTTGCTCCTCTAATTTTTTATCCTGGAGATAGCTATGAATTGCTTCTACAACCGTCAACTTTAAATCTTCAGTGTGCCAGGGTTTGGGAAGGTAACGATATAATTTTGCATAGCGAATTGCATTACTAACTGCCTCCAAATCTGCCTGCCCCGTCAGCATAATTTTAAGAGTTCTCGGCGACATTTGATGAAAGCGCTTTAATAATTCATCCCCTTTAATATCTGGCATGATATAATCGGACAAAACTAAGGCTACTTCATATTCATCTTCTAATAACTCTGAAAATAATTCTAAGGCATCTTCTCCCCCTTCTGCAGTTTCAATTAAATATTTATCTCCCAGTGCTTTTTTTAACTCTACTTTCAGACTTTCGAGTACCGCCTGTTCGTCATCAATACAAATAATTACAGGTTTTTTCATCATTTTGCGTTTATCAGATTCAGGGACGGTGCAAAAGTTTTAAAAATAACGCGATCGCGCCCCAGATTCTTCGCTTCATAAAGAGCAATATCAGCCTCTTTTATCATCAATTCTGGGGAGTTTTTTTCAGTCGGCACCCAGCTTGAAACTCCCAAACTTATCGTAACATATTTGCTTACCCGCGAAGGAGAATTGACAATTTTTAATTGTTTGACTTGATAGCGGATAGCTTCTGCTACTTCCACAGCTTCTTCTAAATTTGTATTAGACAATACTACTATAAATTCTTCCCCCCCATAACGCGCCACCAAATTTTCCGGAATCTTAACAGCATTACTTATAGCTCTAGCAACTTTCAACAAACAATTATCTCCTGCAGGATGACCGTAGCGATCGTTATAATCTTTAAAAAAATCCACATCGCATAAAATCAAAGACAAAGGTTTTTTTTCCCTTGTCATCCGCTGCCATTCTTTAGCGAAATATTCATTAAATCGATGGCGATTTGCTACCCGAGTTAAGCTATCTGTTATTGCCAGGCGATGTAACTCCTTATTCGCTTTTTCTAAAGCTGCAGTCCGTTGGGCAATTATAGCAGCTTGCTCCCGAGTTAATCGTTCTAACTCTTGATTCACTTCTTGGAGTTTTAAATTTTGTTCTTCCAGTCTTTTATCCTGAAGGTAGCTATGAATTGCCTCTACAACCGTCAATTTTAAATCCTCTGACTGCCAAGGTTTTGACAAATAACGATATAATTTTGCATATCTAACTGCATTACCAACAGCCTCAACATCTGCTTGTCCTGTCAGCATTATTTTTAAGGTTCTGGGAGACATTTTATGGATGCGCTTTAATAATTCGTCCCCTTTAAGATCCGGCATGATATAATCTGACAAAACTAAAGCAACTTCATATTTTTCCTCTTGCAACTCTTCCAATAAATCTAAGGCTTCTTCCCCTCCTTCAGCCGTTTCTATAATGCATTCATTCCCAACAGCTTTTTTAATTTCAAGCTTCAAGCTTTCTAAAATTATGGGTTCGTCATCAATGCATATAATCACTGGTTTGTTCATTTGATATTTTCTCTCTAATAAGCAGCTATTTAAAAAAGCATTAAAAACAATTTTTTTGCTTTTTAAATCCTAGAGTTTTCCTATACCTGTCTTAATGGTTGTAATTAATTCTTTACTATCCCAAGGTTTCTGCAAACATCTGTGCAAATTGGCCTGCTCTACAGCCCTTTTTATTGCTTCTTCATCAGCTTGTCCCGTCAACAATATTTTCACGATATTGGGAAACTTTTTATGCACTAGGATTAAAAATTCATCTCCTTTAATACCGGGCATTAACCAATCGGAGACAATTACCAAAACATCTACTTCATATTCTTGTAACTCTTCAATTAATTCGAGGGCTTCATCGGCGCTTTCTGCTGCTTCATAAACATAAGCATCGCTAAACTCATTTTTTAGTTGAATTTTTAAACTATTTAACACCCCTATTTCGTCATCAACGCATAAAATTACTGCCTTGCCCATAGTTTTTCTCCAACTATCTTAATTTATCGTTTAACTGGCCTGTGAAACCCGGTTTTTTGAAAAAACCGGGTTTCTGAGATAACCTAAAAGCCCATCATAACATTTCTAAATTCATCAGTCAATAGCTGGCCCCTCCCCTGGGGGCCGCCTTCCTATTTCAACGGATGGGAATGGAAACCCTAAAGGTAGTATTACCCGGTTGAGAGTCCACCTCTATGCTACCTGAGTGCTTCTCAACTATCTTCTTCACAATGTCCAATCCAATGCCGCTGCCTTCTCCTGAAGGTTTGGTGGTAAAGAAGGGCTCGAATATTTTGGCCTTTATCTCTTCGGGGATACCGGGGCCACTATCAGTAATAGCGATGCATACCTTGTCATTTTCTACACTGGCATCAATGGTTAAAGTTCCTTTATTATTCATCGCTTGCAAGGCATTGTGAATAATATTAGTCCAAACTTGATTTAATTCGTCGGCGTAGCAATTCACTAAAGGCATTTCCCCATAATTTCTAACTATTTCTACCCCTTGCTTGATTGAGTTTTTGTAGAGAGTTAATACAGTTTCTATTCCGTCAACAATATCCACGGGAACCTTTTCTTCAATAGAACTATAACGAGCATAACTTTTGAGAGCAAAGACAATTTTTGCTGCCCTCTCCGTAGCATTCATAATATTTTTACTGCTGTTTCTGACGCTGGCTAAATAATAAGCATTCTCTAAGATTTGTGACCTGTTTTTGTCTGTTAATAAAGGTAAAAACGCTTCTAGATTGCCGTAAACCCCTAAATCGACTAAAGTATCGGCGATCGCCTCATAATTCTCAATATTTTTTGCTTCCAATTCGGCCATTAAAGCTCTTTTAAATTTCCGCTGTTCTCTGCTAGATAAAAGCTCCGATTTTTTAGCTGAATTATTTACTAAATTAAAAAAATAAGATTGCAGTTCTGGAGATAGCTGTTGAAGAAATTTAGGTAAATCTGCCAGGCGATCGCTAAAGAAATTAGCAATATTACCAATCGAAGAACGAATCACTCCCAAAGGAGTATTAATCTCGTGAGCAACCCCGGCAATAAGCTGTCCTAAAACAGCCATTTTCTCTGATTGAACCAACTGAGATTGAGTCGCTTTTAACTCCTCCACAGTCTTCGACAATTTCTCATTTCTATCCTCCAATCTCTTTTGCAATCTTCTCAATTCTATATGGGTTTCCACCCTCGCCAAAACCTCTTCAACCTGAAACGGTTTGGTAATGTAATCGACACCGCCCACGCCAAAAGCTTTTACCTTATCCAAAACCTCGTCTAAAGCGCTCATAAAAATTACAGGAATTTCCCTAGTCGCTTCGTCAGCTTTTAATTGTCTGCAAACTTCATAACCATCCATTTCTGGCATCATAATATCAAGCAAAATTAAATCTGGCATCATCCCTTTTACTCCAGAAAGCGCCATCTTGCCATTAGTTACCGGGCGAACTTTATAACCCTTTTTCTTGAAAATATCCACCAACAAACGTAAATTTGCTTGAGTATCGTCAACAATTAAAATGTTGGCTTTTATTGTTTCTTTTTTTTCGTTATTTTTGTCTGTTTTCATCGTATTTTATTATTCCAAATAGTCCAAAATTTTTTCATATTCAAAATTATTAATGCACCCCTCAATTGCCCGTCCCAATCTAGGATTTTCTT
>CAZUCT010000288.1:0-8606 GCA_964619285.1 uncultured bacterium
GTCTAAATAGTGATATTTAGAATCCCCGTGTCTTTAGACCGGGGAGAACGTCAAAGTAAGCTCCAACAGTGATGTTGACATCACCCTTGGCGCTGTGACTGAAAGTGCGCGAGTACAGTTGATTAAAGATTTCAACAACAATGGAACTATCGACGAAGGAGATGGCGATATTCTAGAATACTAGAAGTATCTAATTTTAGGTATAGTGCTAAAAGCGTTTACTCGGGTCAAAAAGAAAAAAGCATCTACTTCGGTAGAGTAAATGCTTACTTTACCCGCTACACAGACAATACTCGAATGCCGACAAAATTCTCACTATCTCCTAGTGGGATTATCGATGAAATTTGGTGGGATACTCAAGTCAAAGAAGATTAAAAATCGATCTTTTATTCCCATAGCAGACAACTTGTTTAGTGAAGGCGGGTTTGACAACATTTTTAGCGATTTTTAATTTGACTACAGATTTGACGGTATCTATCAAATAACTGCTCTACCTCTGCTGGTGCGCGGTGCGCACCCTACCTTGGATTTCACTAACTACAATTAACTCTCGGGCTCCGCGAACTGGAACCCGATTTTTTTATCCCTACATTTTAATTCTCTCAACTCCCAAACCGGGTAAGTCATTAGGCAACAAACGCCCGTCCTTCACTTTCGCCCCCGCAAACGGATCGTCGATTAAATTGAGATGGCTGTCGAGATCCAAATAACTTGCCAGTGGCGCGAGTTGGGCGGCGGCGGTGTTCGCCAGGCAACTGTCGGAGTAGCAACCTAACATCACTTCCAAGCCGTACTCGTCCGCCACTTCTATCATCTGCATCGCTTCCGTTAATCCCCCGCATTTCATCAGTTTAATATTGATACCGTCCGCCGCTTCCTCTGCCAGTCGGGGAATGTCCTGACTGGTAAAACAACTTTCATCGAGGAAAATAGGTAAGGGCGATCGCTCCCGCAACGCGACAAACTCCTCCAGCTCCCTGTCGGCAGGGAGGGGTTGTTCTATATATTCAACTCCCAGGGAAGCCAACCACTCCGACATTTTCACCGCGTCTTCCAAATTCCAGCCGCCGTTGGCATCGACGTAAACTATGGCATCGTCGGGGATTTCTTCTTTGACGGCGGTTAACATGGCGCGATCGCTTTCCATACCCTGCGGGCTGCCTAATTTTACTTTAAACGCTTTGGCATCAACGACACTCAGCCAATCTCGCACTCGCTGTCTGGCTCCTTCCGGGGTGTTGATGCCGATAGTGACGGAGACGGGAACGATACCATCGCGATCGAACCCGAACATTTGCCACAGGGGCATACCGGCTTTTTTACCCGCCCAGTCGTGTAATGCCATATCGATAGCTGCCATAGCTGCCGAGGGCACTTGTTTTTTTATTAATAGTTTTTCAATGGCGGAACGTTTTAAAGGACTATACCTTTTTAAACTGGGGGCGATTTCCTGTAATGCTTGTAAGAGAATTTCGGTAGTTTGGGGTGCCTTGCCCGTGGAAAAGGGAGAGGCTTCCCCCCACCCCTCGATGCCCTCGTGTTCGATTTTGACCCAAATATTGGTATTCTCGGCGGTAGTACCACGGCTGATGGTCAGCGGAAATCTTTTATGGACGGTAAAGGTTTCAATGGAAATCTTCATTTGGGGCTATTGTTAAAAGTGGACTATTTATGAGAATATCAGTAGGGTGCGCATTGCGCACCTTACAAATCCCTCTGTAGGGTGCGCAATTTTTAGTATCTCAGAAACCCGATTTTTTGAAAAAACCGGGTTTCTCGACCCACTCTGTAAAATCTATTAAAATTACGATAATCTTATGTCAATTTTTACTAAAAAACCTCTCAAACTTTTCTTTAGTTTTTGCCTATTTTGTCTTATTTTACTACAGACAAACCCGGCAAAAGCCGGCCCCCTCGCGGACCGAGTGGCAAACTTTCCTCACTGGCAAAATCGACCTCCAGTCAAAGCGGCAAAAGGGGATTTAATTTATCCAGATTGGATGGCAGGAACTTGGCAAGTTACCAGTACCTTAGTCGATATGGTAGCTCCTTTAGCCCCCGATCTTGTAACTCCAGGATTTGAAGGCAACCGCCAGTATTTGAATAAGCCTATTAGTTTTTTGGTTCGTTTCCAAGAAGCAAAAGAAAACTTCTATAATGCTGAAACACTACCGATGTTTTTAGCGCAATTTAATTTTTTTAAACCTGCCCCAACCCAGGAAAAATTAATAGTGGCAGATAGGGAGTTTAATGGTTTGAATATCGGTAAGGCGGTTATGGGCGATCGCTCGATTTTATCTGTCAAAGTCAACCCGGAAAATCCCAACCGTCAAACTACCATTTTGCCAGATAATTTAGAATTAATTTCTGTCGTTACCGACCGGGGTAGCGAAATGCCAAATCCTCAAGAATTTATCGCGACGGAAATTACTCAACAAATTTTTAATGGAGAGTCTCAAATTTATTTAAACGAGGTAGAAACTACTACGGATTATCGCTTGATTTGGCCGGGAGAAAAAATAGAGGCAGACCAAATAACAGCGGTTTATTTATCTCCTCAAGACCCGAATTTTTTTGCTGCTGGCGGTCGTCCGGTTTCCCTTTACCGATATGGTTTGGAATTAACAATTAATAATTAATCATTAACAATTGAGTTGGAAAAAAAGCTTTTTCATCGCTAAAGCGATTACTACAAACTTTTTTTCCCACCAACAAACCATCCGCTACATCCGCTTCAAAATCCGCTGCCAACCGAACTGGCTTGACAAAAGGGGGAGTTTATGATAATAAATCCAGTCTGGGGTTTTTTGGGTCTAACTGTTGACAAAAATCGATTGTTTATGATAAATAGAGAAATTGTCAGGAGAGGGGAAAGAGCGATCGCTCGTTTCTCTAGGTCTTGACAAACAACGTCTATTGTTGTAAACAATCCCGTTGGGGGAGGTGCGAGAGTTAGGAGAAAACCGGCGATCGCTCAAACCAAAAAAAAGACGCACATTATAAAGATAAAGCGGTGAACTTCCAAACAGTCATAGCTACTTTACATCAATTCTGGAGCGATCGCGGTTGTTGGATCGCTCAACCCTACGACACGGAAAAAGGCGCGGGGACCATGAACCCCCATACCTTCCTGCGGGCGATCGGTCCCGAGCCCTGGTCGGTGGCCTACGTCGAGCCCTGTCGCCGTCCCACCGACGGACGTTACGGCGAAAACCCGAACCGCTTTCAGCATTACTATCAATACCAAGTTCTCATCAAACCGTCTCCCCCTAACATTCAGGAACTCTACCTCGACTCCCTGCGAACATTAGGCATCCGTCCCGAAGACCACGACATTCGCTTCGTGGAAGATAATTGGGAATCTCCAACCCTGGGTGCCTGGGGAGTGGGCTGGGAAGTTTGGCTCGACGGGATGGAAATTACCCAATTTACCTACTTCCAACAGTGCGGCGGTATCGACTGTAGTCCAGTATCTATAGAAATAACCTACGGTTTGGAACGTCTGGCGATGTATTTGCAAGAGGTGGATGCGATGACGAAAATTTCCTGGAGCGATCGCGTCAGTTATGGAGACGTTCACCTCCAGGGAGAAATAGAACAATGTACTTACAATTTCAAGGCATCAAACCCGGAGTTATTGTTCTCGCTTTTTGGTTTGTACGAACAGGAGGCAGAACAAATTATCGAACAAGGTTTAGTTTTGCCGGCCCTCGACTACGTTCTCAAATGCTCTCACAGTTTTAACCTGCTGGATGCCCGAGGCGTAATTTCGGTAACGGAACGCACTCGCTACATCGGCAGAATTCGCAACCTCGCCAGACGACTCGCCCAGGCTTATTTGGAACAACGAGAAACTCTCAATTTTCCGTTAATGGCGTAGAACGGGCATCTTGCCTGTTCTGCCAACAGGCAAGATGCCTGTTCTACGGAATCATTAGCAATTATCCATTATTTATTAACAAAAAATGAATCTCACAGAAATCTTACAACCCATCGCCCAACAGTTCGACAAGTTAGGCATCCCAGAACCTATCGTTCATTGGGGACATCCCGCCATGATGGCCATAGTTATCTTTGCGATGGGAAGTTTTGTCGGCTACACGGGATGGCGCGGACGTTCGGCACGTTTGGCAACCGATGAAGGAGTCGCGGTGGAAAGCTTTTCTGGCCACCGGAAACTAGCGCCGTTTATGACTTTGTTTATCTTCTTGGGCGCTACTGGCGGTATGTTGTCTGCGGTCATGCAGGGACGGGAGGTTATGGATAGTCCCCACTTTTGGACCGGTTCGATTTTGTTGGTTTTGCTGGCCGCTAACGGTTTTATTTCCTTAACCAAGTTTGGGGGGAATAAAGCGGCCCTGCGTACCGCCCACGCTTATATAGGTAGCGTTGCTCTGGCCGTGATGTTGGTTCATGCTATTTTAGGCTTTAAGTTGGGTCTGGCTATTTAGGAGGTGCGCGGCTCAATAGTCGGTCTGTGAAACCCGGTTTTTTGAAAAAACCGGGTTTCTGAAAGCTTTGGTATTACCACAAACTATATTATTATGAATCAAGCGGCTGCAGTCGTTCTCTGTTTGGCTTATATCATTGGGTTACTTTTGACAGAAATTTTCAAAGGTCCAGAGATCCTGTTGGGATTGGGAATATTCTTAGGGCTGGTGATGCCGGGGTTTCGGCAGGCAGCAGTGCGGCGGGCGGCAAGGGAGAGAAGGGCGATCGCTTCTGGTAAGGGGAGGACGAAGCGGGAAAAGGAACGTCTGGAACAAAGCAGAAGAACACCCAATCTCGCCTTGCTCTCGAAATGGTTGTGGTTTAGTGCGGCATTTATCGGTTTTGTTGCCAGTTTTTACCTGCAAGCGCGGACTCCCGAACCGGCAATTAACGATATTAGTAGCTTAATTCAAGAAGATGGCAGCGCTCAAGCGCAGATACTTACGGTAAGCGGTAAGGTGACGAGTATGCCGCGCAAAACTAGGGCAGAGCGATCGCAATTTTGGCTTCGAGTGACTCAAGTGAGCGAACTGATTGGCAGCGATGGCGGGGCGGACGTTTACAAGGAGGCAACCGGCAAGCTCTACGTTACGGTGCCCCTACTCCAGGCAAACGGACTTTATCCCCATCAATGGGCTTCGGTTACGGGAGTTTTATACAAGCCGAAACCACCATCGAATCCGGGCAGTTTTGACTTCTCCGCTTATTTGGCGAAGGAAGGGTCTTTTGCCGCTTTTAAAGGCCGCCAAGTCAACCTGAAAAGTTTTGAAAATAGCAAAATCCTGGGACTGTGGAAAGTCCGGCGGCGCATCATTCGCTCCCACATCGCTCGCCTGGGAGTGCCGGAAGGTACCCTCGTCAGCGCGATGGTTTTGGGACGGCGGGCGGTGGATCTGTCTTACGAATTGCGCGATCGCTTCATTCAAGTGGGTTTGGCTCATGTATTGGCGGCCTCGGGTTTCCACGTTTCTTTGATTCTGGGAGTGGTGTTATTTGTTGCCAAAGGTTTGTCCGGTGGAAAGCGGTTTGCTTTGGGTACTTTGACTTTGATTGTTTATGTAAGCTTGACCGGTTTTTCCCCTTCGATCCTCCGGGCCGCTTTGATGGGGTTTGCCGCTTTAATTGCTATAGTTTCCGAACGGCAGGTTAAGCCTTTGGGCGCTTTGTTGGTGGCGGCGGCGATTTTGCTGTTGATTAATCCCCTTTGGATTTGGGATTTAGGCTTTCAATTGAGTTTTTTGGCGACTTTGGGTTTGTTGGTGACGGTGGAACCGCTGATGAAGATGTTGGATTGGTTGCCGACGACCTTAGCTACTCTGGTGGCGGTTCCCATTGCTGCTTCGGTTTGGACTTTCCCCCTGTTGCTGTACTTTTCTAACGCGGTCTCTCCCTACAGCATTTTGGTGAATGTTATTACCTCGCCAATAGTTGCGATCGTTACTCTTGGGGGTTTTGTTAGCGCGATGCTGGCTTTGGCGGTGCCTGCGGCGGGCAGCGCGATCGCTGCTGGTTTGTATTATCCGGTTCAAGGTTTGATTGCTATTGTCGAGTTTTTTAGCAAATTGCCGGGAAATCAAATGGCCGTGGGTGCTGTTTCTAATTTTCAGGTGGTGGCGCTTTACGGGATTATTCTTTCTGTCTGGCTGTTCGGTTCTGCGGGCAGCTCTAAGAAGGAGTATAAGAAAAAGAAGGGTTTTCCTCTGCTGCCAGGGGCGATCGCTCTTTCTCTGATTATCGTTATCGCCCCGGTATGGTCCGCTAAGGTTTCTTTGTTTCAAGTGACGGTTCTCGATACTACCGACGAACCGGTTTTAATTATTCAAGATCTGGGCAAGGTTACTTTGCTCAACAGCGGGGATGAAAATGCCGCTAGGTTCGTTGTTTTGCCTTTCCTCCGCCAGCAGGGAGTCAATCAAATTGATTGGGCGATCGCCACTCACTCCCAAAAGGGCCTCAGTCACGGTTGGCCCACTATTTTAGAGCGCTTGACAATTAACACTTTTTATGATATAGCTTCGGAAAACCAAACTTATCAAACGAGCGATCGCTCTATTATCTCCGCCGTCCAAGAGAGTCGGGTCCTGTATCAAACCTGGTCTAGCGATCGAGTATTAGACCTGGCCTCTACGAGAATTAGATTGCTAGAGCCCGAGGCCCCGGTGTTACAATTCCAGATTCAGGGTCAAAATTGGCTGTTGATGGGGGATACGAGGCCATCGGAACAAACCAGTTTGTTGACAGAAAGGAGTCTGAGCCAAACCGACGTGTTGTGGTGGCCCGGAAATAGGTTAAACGTGGAGTTGTTGAACGTAATTCGGCCAACGGTGGCGATCGCCTCCTCTAATTCCATCGACCCCAAAACTGCCGATCTTCTCAAAGACCAAAACATCCAAATCTTTTGGACCGGTCGCGACGGTGCCATCCAGTGGACCCCAACCAACGGATTTGAGACTACCCTGGAGGCTGACAAAATCGACAGTTCTGTGTTATAGTCGAACTTGGGTTAAAAAATTTGCCTAAAGGCCAATTGAATATCTACAACCCTTGGAGAGGTGGCAGAGTGGTCGAATGCGGCAGACTCGAAATCTGTTGAAGTGTCAAAGCTTTCGTGGGTTCGAATCCCACCCTCTCCGTAAAACCAGAAAGTAAAGCCAGAAACCCGGTTTCTTTAACAATACCAACGCCGGGGCATCTCGTAGGTTGTGCGGACCTTCGTGGAACCCAACGATTTTGTTGGGTTGCGCTGTCGCGGAGCCCGACCTACGAATGGTATTTTTTTATTTTGGCGGAGGTATTGTTTAAGAAACCGGGTTTCTTGGTAAAGGCAGAAACCGGGTTTCTTGGTAAAGGCAGAAACCGGGTTTCTGGGATACCAAAAAACCGAGTTTCCTGAGAATACTTGAATGTCTCTCTAGACCATCGCGATTATAATTGTACAGATAACAACAATTTACTTTCGATCGCCGTGAACGAATCAGAAATTATCGACAAATTATCCTGCCTAGTTTGCTATCCAGGAAAAATTCCGATCGTAAATGTCCCCATTTACTTTACGATAAACAAAACCAAATCTCCTCACGAGACCAAAGTGGATTTACTACTGTATCCTCGGGCTTTAATTATGAGAAATAGTAAAGATTTTAGCAATTATTTTTATACCTTAATTAGATGGCAAGATTTAAAAAGCATTACTGTAGAATCCCAGGGAAGTCTTAATTTGTTCGTCTTTCTAACTGGCTTGATGTTTGTTTCATCTTATTTGACGTACTTCCTGGGACTTAAAATATTTTTCGATTCACAAGCTCTTCCGGCTGACAGTTTATTTCCCTTAATTGCAGCATTATTTAGTAGTGTTTTAGTGGGAGTTTTATTAATGTTACACCTACCCAAATACTGCTTGCACCTGAAAACTAATTCAGAGTTGTATGTTTTAACAATTAAAAATAGTGGGGACTTGACAAAAATAAAATTATTCGCCGAGAAAGTAGTCGAACAGGTAGAGCGATGGCGCGTAGCATTCTCATCTTGAGGCAAGAATCAAGAAGCAAAAGGCGGCAATTAACAATTAACAACTAACAATTAGCAATTAGCAATTAACAATTAAGATTCGGTATGCTAAATTAAAGCGATAGGCCCGGCCCCACAGGTGGGGGGGCGATCGCTCGCGAATCTAAAATCTAAAATAAAAGCAGAAATGGTCCAAGTAGTAATAGCGATTAACCTCCTCATCTCCCTGTGTTGTTTTTTTGTGGCCTGGAAATTCTGGAGGCTAAGGCGAATACTCCGGCGAGTGGAAAGCGTAGTGCTAGTAATGGAGCTTTACAGCTACAACGTCCTTCGCGTAGGACCGAGCTTTTTTCGTCTCAGACAAAAAAGGGCAGCCAAACTCCGGCAAAACTATCGGCAGCTACAGCTACAACTGCGGCAGTTACAGCAAATATTAACCCTGCTCGACCTTGGATTAAAAATTTGGTTTCGCTTGAAAAAATTACCTTGGTTCAAATAAGACACCGCCACCGAAGATCGCCAACTGTTTCTTTCTCTTCAGAAAGGAAGCGGGTATTGACACTCTGCGGGTTAAAACCACGCAGATTCTCCAGGTCGCGCCTGAAAGG
>CAZUCT010000289.1:0-8567 GCA_964619285.1 uncultured bacterium
AAAGTTATGAAAGAGTTAACGATTTTTGCTAATGGCTAATGGCTAATCGCTAATCCCTAAGGTCAGACAGGCAATTAGCAATTAGCAATTAGCAATTAGCTATTAACAAAAAGTCTTTCAGATCTTTATTAAAGTGGTATTATTTTCTACGACTTGAAAACTCAAGCAGATGGAAAACCGTGCGCTTCAAATGCTCTCATTGAGGGAGCGACATTCAAAGGGCGATCGAAAAAAAAGAAGGGAATAAATTATCGGTTTATTAAAAGAGCGATCGGTTATGCTTTTATAATTGCCATTGCTATTAGCAGAATAGAATTTGACAGGAGTAGCTACAAACCTAGAAATTTCCCCAGAACTACTTCTGTCACAAATCCAGAGTGCAAGATTAAAGGAAATATTTCCCAGAACTCGGGAGATAAAGTTTATCATGTTCCAGCTGCCGAAGATTACGAATCAACAGACCTCTCCAGAAAAGATGATGAAACCCTTAATATTAAAGGCTCACTATGGTGATTTTTGGAGAGGTCTAACTAAAATCGATACTAAGTAGGAGTGCAAAATTAATTAGACATCGAACAGGCAATAGCCGCGTTCTACGGGTCAATTTTTATGTAAATATTTTTGCCTACCTACTTACGCGAGGAGAGCGATGGTTTTGCACCGAAGAAGAAGCAATAGAGAATGGAGCCTATTTTCTGGGAATTGCGGGTTGCTGCAAACCCTTGCCATACAAGAATTTTTGAATTTTTCAGCAGACCCTAATTAAGGCTTGCTGAATAAACCTGAAAGCTGACTAAATAGGGTCTGCTGAAGAAATACTAAGTAGGAGTGCAAAATTAATTAGACACCGAACAGACAAGATGTCTGTTCTACGGGGAAAATTTTCTGCAAATATTTTTGCCTACCTACTTAAAGTTGTTGGGAAGGTTGGTAATAGGTAATGGGTAATGGGTAATGGGGCAACAGTTAATGGGTTTTTGGGTTGGATGACCATTAAAATGCCTGTTAACTATTACCCATTACCTATTACCTATTACCCAAATCGTCCGTATTTGACTTGTTCGGCAAGCCCTAACTACATACCAGTTCGTAGTAATCGCAAAGCGCGATTCTTTTTACGACGGTCATTCGTTACTACGAACATTAACAATGGTCATTCGTTACTACGAACATTAACAATGGTCATTCGTTACTACGAACCATTAACCTAAACGCTATTTGCCCAATCCTTCGCCCAATTCAACGTCTCCTTAACTCGGTTCAGATCCGCAGCTTCGCAATACAACCGCAACACCGGTTCGGTACCGCTAAAACGAATTAACAACCACCGACCGTCTGCCAACCTAAATTTATAACCATCTATCGTCAAACAGTCTTCCACTTTCTGACCGGCAATTTCTGTAAGCGGTCGATTTTCCAATTGTTCTACCAGCTTTCGTCGCTCTTCCATACTCGCCAACGGCAAATCGATGCGATCGTATTCAGAACTAAAACCGGTTTGCTGTTGCAACCGCCCATAAATCTGACTTAAGTCTTCTCCCGACATCACCACCGCTTCCAACAAATACAATGCCGACAGCAGGGCATCTCGTTCGGGAATGTGGGTGCCGTAACCGACTCCGCCGGACTCTTCTCCCCCAACCAACACTTGAGAAGAAAGCATCCTATCGGCAATGTATTTATAACCGATGGGAGTTTCATGCACTGGCAAGTTATATAAACCCGCGATTTTGGGAAATAGGTCCGAACCGCTAATAGTTTTAACTACTTCTCCCGTAAACTTTCGCCGTAGCGCCAAATGTTCGATTAAAATCGGGATTAAAATTTGCGAGCTGAGAAAGTTACCTTCTCCATCCACTGCGGCGATACGATCGCTATCCCCGTCAAAGACAAAACCGATCGCCAGCCCCGCCCCCGACTGTCGGTGACTTTTAATATCCTTAAACAATTGGGAAATATAACGGGGCAAAGGTTCCGGGGCACCCCCACCGAAGAGAGGGTCGCGATCGCCATTTATTTCCCGCACTTCTCGTCCTAAAATCTTTGCCAAACCTCCCGCCGCCGCCCCGTGCATGACATCAGCAAATACCGTTACTTTCCCAGAAGCGATCGCCTCCGTAACAACATCGATATCCACCATCCCCCGCAAGGTTTCGCAATACCTCGGCCAGGGGTCGAATCTTGGTATCTTGCTGACTCCTGCCGTTTCCGAGTTTTCCCAGCTTTCCCAGTTTTCCTCGTTTTCCAACAAAGCTTCTATTTGTTTTGTTACTTCTGGGGAAACCGAACCGCCGAAACCCCCCTTGACTTTTAGCCCTAAATACGAGCCGGGGTTGTGGCTGGCAGTTAGAACGATGGCCCCCAGGGCTTGCTGCTGGGCCGCTGCCAAACTAAAGGCCGGGGTGGGGGCATAATCTTCCGTTAAGAGAACGTCAAACCCTGCCTGTTGAACTGCTTCCGCTGCTCTGAGGGCAAACTTTTCTGCCAGAAAGCGGCGATCGTGTCCGACTATTATCGTGCGACTGTTGGTGGTGCTGCCGTAGTTTTCTGCTAGGACTCTGGCTGCTGCCGGAGCAACTTTGGCGACGCGATCGAATGTAAAATCGTCTGCAATGACACCGCGCCAACCGTCCGTTCCAAATTTAATTGGTTTAGCCATGATTGTTAGTTGTTAGTTGTTGGTTTTTAGTTGTTAGTTGTTTAGTTATCGCGGGTGCATTTAATCGACTTTTTCGACATCCTAACAACTGACAACTAACAACTAATAAAAAGCACTTTTTGCACCCTATTTATTAATTAAAAGAAGCTTGGTTGATGCCGAATCAAATTGAGGTATTCTTCGCGAGTTTTTTGGTCTTCTTGAAAGACACCTACCATCGCACTCGTGACCGTCCAGGAGCCGGGTTTTTGAACTCCTCGCATCACCATGCACATGTGGCTAGCTTCTACTACCACCGCGACGCCTTTTGGTTCTAAAACTTCCTGAATTGCTTCGGCAACTTGCCGAGTCAGTCTTTCTTGAACTTGCAAGCGACGGGCGTACATTTCGACGATGCGAGCCAGTTTGCTCAAGCCAACTACTTTTTCGTTAGGCACATAAGCAACGTGTGCTTTACCCATAAAGGGCAACATATGATGTTCGCAGAGACTAAATAAGCTAATATCTCGTACTAATACCATTTCGTTATGACCTTCGTCAAAGATGGCATTATTGACAATTTCTTCTAGGGACTGATTATAACCGCTGGTCAGAAATCGCATTGCTTCTGCTACTCGTTTGGGAGTTTTTAAGAGTCCTTCTCGGGTGGGGTCTTCTCCTACTCCTTTGAGCATTGTCTCTACCGCAGCCATCATTTCCTCGTCGCTGACTTCTACCTGCGATCGCTTTTCTGCATTTTTACCGTTTAATGAGGTATTACGATCCGGCCTGGTAGAAACTCTCTGAGGATTATCTAGTTCTGAATTTTTTACACCGTTACTACTGAGAGAGTTTTGAGAATTGTAACCGTTGGAATATGCAGTTGTCATGACAAATGTGTGTGAGGTTTAACTGAGATTAACTAGCGATTGTTGCTAATTGTTAATTGCTAATTGCTAATTGTCAATTGTCTTTATTTCTATAACGCCATTAGCAATTAGCCATTAGCCATTAGCAAACTTCAACGCCACCTATATTGCTTCAAAAAGTACCGATATTTGGCATTATTATTAATTCTTCTACGACACCAATATTGGGAACTGTGGCGGCGTTTAGAATTGACTCGGCGACTATTTCTGGAGTTAACATGGCGTTGCGGTCAAAGTCTGCCCGGACTGTTTTTGTATCCCAAAGAGATGTATTAACCGAGCCCGGACATATAGCCGTCACCCTAATTCCATTGGCCCTTTCCTCGGCGGCCAAGGTTTTTGTCAAGGCCATGAAGCCAAATTTACTGACGCAATAAGCTCCCCAGTTGGGAAATGTTTGTTTTCCACCAATAGAAATGATGTTAAGGATCGTGCCCGAACCTCGATCGCGCATTGTAGGTAAGATAGCTTGGATACATTCAAAAGGGCTGGTGAGATTGATGTCTATTACTTGCTGCCAGTCGGCCAAGGGGGTTTCCCTGAGGGGAGCGGTGTAACCGATGCCGGCGTTGTTGACTAGAATTTCGATAGGGCCAAATTCAGTAGCGATCGCTTTAATCTTATCTCGCACCTGGGATATTTGGGCCAAATCTACGACATAAGCTTGCGCTTCAACTCCTGCTTTTTTGGCCTCTTTAGCTACTGTTTCTAATTTATCTTGAGACCTACTTACCAAAGCCAGGTCTATTCCTGCTTTAGCAAATGCTAGGGCTGTGGCTTTGCCTATGCCGCTGCTGGCTCCTGTGATTAGGGCGCGTCTGGTGACAGAAGAGCTCATGTAATTTTTTTTGGGGTTGTCGGCGAGCTAGCTAATTTGGGTTAGCTAAAAAGTTGGCTTGCACAAAAATGAAAAGCTTGTTAAGTTTTGTTACAAAGTCAATTTTAGCATTAATAGAACTTGTTGCGAAGCTTGTTTGAGAAACTTCAATTTTCTAGTTTAGGTGGCCCCCTAATCTTATTTGGTCAGGACTTAGGAGTCGCGCAAAAATAAACTACCAGATGAAGGAAAATCGTAGGTCGGGCCGAAGTGAAACGCAACCCAACAAGTCGGTACCTTATTACTACGCAAGTCCTTAGATAAGAGGAACGAAATATGGACGGCAAGAGAATTGCTTCGCGACAGCGAAAAATGACAGAAAAAGGATACGAGTGCGTAAGTGCTATTGGTTTAAGTTTTTATTGGGCTTTCCAGAGAACCTTCTGCGAACTGACCCAGCTTGCGGAATTTTTGATAGCGCAGTTCTTTACGTTGGGGACTGGTGAGTTTACTTAATTCTTCGAGGTTGTCTAGCAGAACTTGTTTGAGCAGTTCTGAAGCCTTTAGGGGATTGACATGGGCCCCGCCGGTTGGTTCTGGCACTATTTGGTCGATTATTCCTAAGTTTTTCAGATCTTTAGCCGTAATTTTCAGCGCTTCTGCGGCGGATGGAGCTTTAGTTGAATCTTTCCATAAGATGGCCGCGCAGGCTTCGGGGGTGGCCACGGTATAGACTGAATGTTCCAGCATCAGCAGTCGATCGCCCACTCCAATACCCAAAGCTCCTCCAGAGCCCCCTTCGCCGATAACGGTGCAGATTATTGGGACATCAAAGATAAACATTTCTCGGAGATTGTAGGCGATCGCTTCTCCTTGTCCTAGTTTTTCTGCTTCTACTCCCGCCCAGGCCCCGGGAGTATCGATAAAGGTTAAGATGGGCATTCCAAAGCGATTCCCGTGTGCCATCAACCTGATGGCCTTGCGATAACCTCCTGGAGAGGCCATGCCAAAATTTCGGGCCACGTTGTCTTTAGTATCGCGGCCTTTTTGATGTCCGAGAATTACTACTGGTTTTCCGGCCAGACGAGCTAGGCCCCCTACGATAGCTGGATCGTCGCTACCAGAGCGATCGCCATGTAATTCTATCCATTCATCGGCGATCGCTTGAATGTAGTCCAGAGTGCTGGGCCTTCTCGGATGTCTGGCTAGTTGTAGTTGTTGTAATGGTGAAAGACTGCTAAAGATTTCCTGACGCAGTTGATTGGCCTTAGATTCTAACTGCCGAATTTGCTCGGAAACATCAACGCTAGTTACGTCAGCTAGTTCGCGAACCTGGTTAATTTTATTTTCCAGTTCCGCTAAGGGCTTTTCAAACTCTAAGAGGATGGGTTTGCGATTGTCGTTTGCCACGCCTTCAATACTTTTTCGATGACCGTTGTTTATTGTACTGCTTTTCTACTCTTTAATTCCAAGAGCTACGGGATCGATTTTGGGGAGCTGCAACGACTACGGGGGGAAGCAGACCCGGCCCCCTCCCTTGTCCTCAAATAGCATTTAAAATAGGCTCGGAGTCTTAATCTTCTCCGAGCCTCATATTTTTAAATCCTTTAACTATCTCCACTGCTTTAAGGATAAAACTTAAAATCTGTTGCGAGAGAAATTGTTTTTCTTACCGCCGCCACCATAAGAACCTCCCTTTTCTTCTTTTGGCCGCGCTTTATTAACTTTCAGATCCCGTCCCATCCAATTAGCACCATCTAATGCGCTAATGGCTTTTTCTTCTTCTTCCTCCGTACTCATTTCTACAAAGCCAAATCCTCGGCTGCGACCCGTTTCTCGGTCTTTAGGCAAATGAACTCGGGTTACTGTTCCATATTCTGTAAAAACAGCATTAAGATCTTCCTGCGTTACTTCGTAGGATAAATTACCAACGTAAATTGACATCGTTTGTCTGTCTCCCAAATCGTTCGAGAAGTTTATTGAGAAATTGATTGATGGCCGTGACTAGGCCGTCAAGACCAACAGGAAATCGCCTATTAAAACTTTAACCAACCTTCGCACCGATCTCTTTCCCTTGTCAAAGATAGCACAGCTTGATGCAGGTCGAGCGTAAATAAGCATAGTTTTAACAAAATTTAATATTTCCTCCCTTTGATTTGCATACCAAACAAGGAGGTACTAGAGCAACACAGCTAAAATTGTGGGTAATTTTCTTGATGCTCTTTGTCAATCGTTAATTGTTAATTGTCAATGGCAGCTGAAGACACAATTAAGTATTGACAATAAACAATAGACAAAAAGCATTGATTTTTTGACTCTCTTCAAATTCTAAGCTGACTCATGTTTTTTAAGCCAAGTTGGATGCCAGAGTAATTCGGCAGTGGAGCGCTTCTCTACCATTTCCTTAGTAATAGTACAGCGGGTAACATCCTGACGGGAAGGCAGCTCGTACATTACATCCAACATCAACTCTTCCAAAATTCCTCGCAATGCCCGAGCCCCTGTTTTACGACGAAAAGCCTCCGCAGCGATCGCTCGTAAAGCATCTTGCTGAAACTCCAACTTCACATTATCCATTCGCAAGAGCTTTTGGTACTGCTTGACCAAAGCATTGCGAGGTTCGGTCAATATTTGCATCAAAGCCACTTCATCCAGAGGCTCCAGAGCAGTTACCACTGGCACTCGTCCGATGAACTCTGGAATCAAACCAAACTTGACCAGATCTTCTGGCTCTACATTCTTATAAAGATTAACTGCCCGTTTCTCTTTCGACTGCAGGGCCACGCCCCCATTACCATCTCCAGAACGAACAAACCCCAAAGATTTTTTACATAAGCGCTGTTCGATAATCTTTTCCAGACCGACAAAAGCACCGCCGCAAATAAACAAAATCGAGCTGGTGTCTATCTCGATAAAATCTTGGTAGGGGTGCTTGCGGCCTCCTTGAGGAGGGACGTTGACCACCGTCCCTTCCAATATTTTTAACAGGGCTTGTTGGACGCCTTCCCCAGACACGTCCCTAGTAATTGAGGTATTTTCGCCTTTGCGGGCAATTTTATCTATTTCATCTATATATATGATTCCCCGCTGGGCAAGGTCAATATCGAAGTCTGCCACTTGGAGCAGTCTCAACAAAATATTTTCCACATCATCGCCGACATAACCCGCTTCTGTCAGGGTAGTAGCATCTGCTACTGCCAAAGGTACTTCCAGCATTTCTGCCAAACTTTGGGCTAAGAGTGTTTTGCCGCAACCTGTTGGCCCCATCATCAAAATATTCGACTTTTGCAGCTCTACCTCTGAGTCTGGGTTTTTTTTGTCTTTTTCTCGATCTTTTTCTTTATCCTCTAAGCGTTTGTAATGGTTATAAACTGCCACCGACAGGACTTTTTTCGCCTGATGCTGGCCAATTGCGTTGTTATCTAAATATTGTTTGATTTCTGTCGGCTTGGGAATATTACTTAATAAGGGGAGATGGCCCGAAACCTGAGGCGAGCCGGCTTGGGGCCTTGGGACTGGCGAATTGGGGTTTGAGGAGTTGTGAATGAATTCTTCTTCCAGGATTTCATTGCACAATTCGACGCATTCATCGCATATATAGACACCGGGACCTGCAATTAATTTTCTAACTTGCTCCTGGGACTTGCCACAAAAAGAGCATCGAACGTGGGAGTCAGATCTGGACATATTGGCGTTTTCTGGTTTTGGCTTTCTGGGTTTTCTGCTTTTCTTGCTAGGCAATCTCCCTAGCTCTCGGGCTCGATACTGGCAAAAATTACCTGGCTACATCGTAGGCCTAGCTAATCAAGCCCTTATTTACTTTAACACGAAGAAAATTCGGGAATTTGGTAGCCCCGCAACTTTAGTTCGGGGCGGAAAAACGACACGCTTGTTAAAACAAGCGTGATTTGTTAGGGACTTGTGCAAAAATAAACTACCAGTCTCTTGTAGGTTGGGTGCCGCGAACCTCCACCCAACATCGGTATCTTATTAAATTACGAAAGAAGGACGAGAGCTTGAAAGCCACGCCTTTTTAAAGGCGCGGACTCAAAGCGAACGGGCGATTTTAATCGCCCGTAAAAAAAAATAAAAAAGGTTGTCATTTCTCAACTTTTGGTGTTATCGTAGCATCAACTACCCTGGGGCGCAGGGAAAGTAACATCTCTGGAGAGACTGGTCTCTG
>CAZUCT010000290.1:0-8532 GCA_964619285.1 uncultured bacterium
TACTATTCTCTAGGAGAATATCAAAAAGCCATCGAGTTTCACCAGCAGCATTTGACTATTTCACGCTCCATAGGAAATCGCCTGGGGGAGGCATCCTCTCTGGGAAATCTGGGTAATGCTTACTATTCTCTAGGAGAATATCAAAAAGCCATCGAGTTTCACCAGCAGCATTTGAGTATTTCACGCTCCATAGGAAATCGCCGTGGGGAGGCAAATTCTTTAGTCAATTTAGGCAATGCTTATGACCAGTGTGGCAGAGTAAAGGAAGGCTGGGCAGCTAAAAATGAGGCCATCCAAATTATGCTAGAACTTGAGTTACCAATTAATGCAATGCCCTTTCCCAAATGGTTTAAATTCTTGGTTAAATTTGCTCAAAGGGGCAAGTTGCAACTAGCTTTGTGTTTTGTTTTGGGAGTGGTAGCGTTTCCCTTTGCTTTGGTTTGGTTGTTGGCGTTGACATTGTGGCGGGTAGTTCGCGGTTGGTTTCACAGGAGAGGCTAGTGTCCGCTAACGGATATATTGTCAGCGCCAACCCCAGAAGTTCCCCATAATTGAGACTATTAAAAATGACACAAACAACAACCAAAAAAATCAAATTAATACCCGACTACGGTTGCCATCCTTTATGGCGATCGGCGGGTTCTGACAAAGCGGGGGATATCAATCCTCAGACCTTGCCCCTGAAACCAGAAACCATCGCCCGTCTGGAAAAATGGGCGGCAGTTTTCGACGGTCTGCTTAACGAAGACGACCCCGCATCCTCCGGTTTTCCCAGCGACAAAGAGCGTTCTGCTTTCGATGGAGAAGGCATCCAGTTGTGGTTGGAGTTGAGAAAAGAACTTTCCCCGGAGTATGAAGTTCTTTATTTTTCTCAGCAACTCCGCCAGCATCTCGCCGAACCCAAAGATTTAGATAAGCTGTTGGTGGCGCAGTAGTGGGAATGAAGAAACCGGGTTTTTCGCCAAAACCCGGTTTCTGACGTGGAATAGAAATTATCGGAAGTTGCTAGCGATCGCGCATCAAAGCACGATAACCAGCTTGGATAAAGTGGCGGTCCGCCGTAACTGCATCGGCCAAACCCAAATCTTCCATCACAATAAAAGAAATACAGTCAGTCAGACCCCAAGTTTTATCGGCGCGAGCTTCGTAGAGTGCCAAAGCGCGGTCTAAAAGCGCCGTATCCACAGGGACAACGTGGATATTTGCCGTGTCGTAGCACCTACGAATAAATCGAACTGCTCCCAAACGATGAGACGAGCTTAGAGCATCGGCCACCTCCGTTAATACCGCTTCAGTTACCCATACCTCCGCAGCACGAACGCGCGGCAGTAATGCGATCGCTCTCTGGTGATGTTGGTCTCTTTCATTCACCAACCCTTGAATAAAAACCGTATCTAACAGCAAACGTTCCATACTCATGCATCCTCTTGCGAGTAACGTTTTGGCGTACCGTACAAATAATGGTCGTGTTCCAGAGACCAGTCTGGGGGCATTTCTACTGTTCCGATGAGAGATTCCAAAACATCCCAGGCATCCTCCTTCTTGTCTGTTTTTTCTTCCACCTTCTTAATGGTAATAGTATAGCGACAATTTGCTTCCAACTCCAAGGGTTTCTCGGGACGCAATACCTCCCCGTCGAATATAGCTGTTGTTATCATGGCATGACCTCTAAGTTAGTTGTCTGTTAGTATAGCAGTCGTGGGGGTTTTTGTCAAGAGCGATTTTTGAGAGACTTAAGAAACCGGGTTTTTTGCATCAATACCTTCGCCATTTTCTTGTGGGTCGTGCGGACCTCCGTGGAACCCGACGTATTTGTTGGGTTGCGCTGTCGCAGAGCCCAACCTACGAATGGTATTTTTTTATTTTGGCGAAGGTATTGTTGCATATTCCCGGTTTCACGCGGGGGATGGAGATTGTTAAATCGCTAAAGCGATTACTACGAACTTTATTTCGGTTGGATGGGAATCTCGATGACAAACTCGGCACCTTCACCGGGGGCGGAATTGCAAACCAGACTGCCGCCGTGTTTTTCTACCACCACGGAATAACTGATACTCAATCCCAAACCGGTACCCGAGCCCACCGGTTTTGTAGTATAGAAGGGGTCGAATATCTTAGACTTGACCTCCTCCGTCATCCCGTTAGCGTTATCGACGAAGGAGATTTTCACCGTATTCGAGTCGGTGGTTTCGGTGCGAATAGTTAGAGTGGGCTTTTCGTTGACTTTATGTTCTTTATCTCGGTTGCTTTGCAAAGCATCTATGGCGTTTATGACAATATTCATAAACACTTGATTGAGTTGGGAGGCGTAACAGGCGACTTGGGGCAATTTTCCGTATTCTTTGACTATTTCTATACCCCGAGTTTCCGACTTCTCTTTAATCCGCGTGTGCAAAATCAACAAAGTGCTGTCTATGCCCTCGTGGATATCCACCGGTTTCATGTCCGACTCGTCCAAGCGAGAGAAGTTGCGCAATGACAAGACGATATCCCGAATCCTTTCTGCCCCTACTTTCATCGAGTTGAGCAATTTTTGTAAATCTTCCACTAGGAAGTCTAACTCGATCGCTTCCAACTCCTCCTCGATTTCCTCCACTGGTTCGGGGTAATGTTCCCGATACATTTCGATGAGGTTTAATAAATCGGAGACGTATTCGGTGGCGGGGGAAAGATTGCCGTAAATGAAACCGACGGGATTATTAATTTCGTGAGCGACTCCCGCGACTAACTGCCCCAAACTCGACATTTTCTCGCTTTGAATCAGTTGCGCTTGAGTCCGCTGCAACTCCCGCAAAGTTTGTTCCAGGCGGGTATTTTTCTCGTTGAGTTCTTGAGTCCTTTCTTGAACCTTTTGTTCCACCGAAGTATAGAGGAGAGAATTTTCTAGGGAAACCGCCGCTTGGGAGGATAATACTCGCAATATTTCCAGGCGATCGCTCGTAAAGGCACCGACGGTTAAATTATTTTCTAAATAGAGTACCGCCACCAGTTTGCCGGCATTGAGAATGGGAACGCACAAAAGAGATTTTAACTTGTGGGAGGCGATATAGGGATCCTTAGTAAATTGTCCTTCGCTGGCGGCATCGCTTAAGACCGCGTCCGATTGCGATCGCTCTACATAATTGATTACCGTCTGGGGCAAATCTTCGCTTTCTGAAACCAACTTAGATTGTTCCAAAACTACTTCAGTGCCATCGGTGGAGGCTTTGGCAGCGATGGTGAGACCTTCATTTTTTGGTAATAGCAAAAAGCCCTTTTCTGCCCCTGCATTTTCAATGAGAATTGTCATCAATTTTGAGAGCAACTTATCCAGCACGATTTCGCTAGAAATTGCTTGAGAAGCCTTGATGGCGGATGTTAAATCTAACATTTCAGAGCTACTTTCCTTTGATGTATGAATTACGGTTGTTTGAGTGTCGAGCGAACGACTTTTAGCTTTTAATAACTCGCGCACTTGGGGATATAAATTTTCCAACTCCTCGACTTTGCGAGAAGCGCCCCAGCGTTGATAGCCGTAGTAAGCGTCGCGCAAGTGAAATTCGGCATACTTGCGTTTGCCTTTATTTAACCAGAATTTAGCTGCCAATTCGTTAGCGATCGCTTCATTCTGGATAAACTCGTTTTCCGAAGCAGAGATAATGGCGCGATCGTATAAATCAATCGCCTCAGCATCCTCCCCAGATATTCGCGCCATTTCTGCAGCCACCAACAGATATTTATGCTCGAAGTTTGCCGCACAATTATCTGCCCAAATTTTCATTTGTTCTTGATTTTGTTGCAGCTTTTCCCAATATTCTTGTTGTTGCGTTGCCGATGCTTGTGAATAGACTGCGGCTAAAATCAAAGAGTAGAAAAAGTTAAATTCCGTAACTGGCAAACACCCCGCTATAGAAGGCAATTGCTGTTCCGTTTCTAAAGCTAGTTTCAGCGCCTCTTCCACATCCCAATACAAGTACAAATTTTCCAATTTGTGAATCATATAAATACATAATGAATAGAGGTTTTGATGCTCTTTACAGTTTTGCAGATGCTCTTCTTCTTTAAGATTGTTAGTTGCAAAAACCAATTTACCCGAAGTAGATTTATGTAAATTTCCCAGAGTTAATTGTAACCCCAATAAAGTATCGGTAGAAAGTTGATTTTGAGTTTTTTGAGTAAATTGTAAATATCTCGGAATTTCTTCTTGGAGTTGGCCGATATTTTTGCCTTGGAAAAATGCATTTAGTACGGTATTGTGGAGCAGGTAGCCAGCATATTCTAAATCTCCCGATTCTAAAGCGGCTTGATATCCTTCATTAATAATAGCGTTGGACTCTTTAATATGTTTAAACCAGAACATTAAAGCATTGCCCAAAGCGGTACAGGCTTTACATTTCATTCGCAGATTTTTAAACTGTTCGCTGATATTTAATGCCAGCAAACCAAACTCGTAACCTGCTTTATAATTGCCGAAAAAAGCGTTGAGAACGATGCCGTAATTAGTATAGCAGTGAGCTGCTTCTGGAAACCGACCGTATTTGAGAGCAATATTGACGCCTTTAAGAACGCTTACCACCCATAATTGCGGGTTCATCAGGTAAGTTGCAGTTAACAAGTTAGTTATCAACTCTAATGCCATTTTATTTTCGGGAACGGTCATTTCTGGAGCTTCGATTAAAGATGCTATTTTTCGTTCCCCCAAATTTTCTTTTACTGCTGCTACTTCCCGATTTATAGCTGTTTCTAAGTCTTCCGTCGGTATGTCTATTCCTAATAGCGATAAAGCTTTTTTTCCCGCTGAAAAAGCTTCTTCGTATTTAGCGCGAAGGGTAGATTGCAAGATTAACAATTTGTAAGCTTCCGTTTTTTCTAACGCCGTTTTTGCCCGTTCTAAACTCAGAGATATTAAACTTTCGCTTTCTGAAAAATTGCCGTTTAAATACTCTACTTCTGCCGCTTCTTTATGCATAGGAAATGCTAAATCGTAATGAGATTCCCACCAGCTTTCATTTAATAACGACAACCCCGCTTTTAAATATTCTCGAGCGGCGACGTAGGCCGTGGCATCTTTGGCTTTTCGCCCTGCCTCTAAATTCAATTTAGCTAGCTCTAATTTTTCTGATTCGTCGTCTATCAGCGAGATGCCGACGTTGAGATGATCTACTAAATCGAAAACTCTTTCTAGGCGATATTCTGGGGGAGTATTTGATAGAAACAACCGGCCTATTTTCAGGTGAACTGCTTGTTTTTCTGACTCGTCGATTAAAGAATATGCCGCTTGTTGGACGCGATCGTGGAGGAATTTATAATTGAGAATTAAGAAGCCGTACATACCGGGATCTATGCCTTCTGCTTCTGACTCGTTGGCGGGTAAAATTAATCCTTCTCGCACTGCCGGCAATAGGTCGCCAAAGGCTGCAGATGATTCTTTTTCGTAGGTGAGGGATAGGGTGTTTAAATCGAACTGGTTGCCGATGCAGGCTACTAAGCTTAAAACTTTTTGGGTTCCTTCTGGCAATTTGCGCAGTTTTCCTATCATTAATTCTACGACGTTGTCGGTAATATCGAGGGCTTTTATTGCCTCCATATCCCACTGCCAGCGAATTATTTCTGGGTTGAAGCTCAGGAGGTTTTCTTGATAGAGAGTTTTGAGAAATTCGTTGACAAAAAATGGGTTGCCGCCGGTTTTGCGGGTTACTAATTCTGCTAGTGGGGCGACTGAGGAGCGATCGCTATGCAAGGTTTCGGCGATTAATTTGGTAATATGTTTGAGTTCTAAAGGTTCTAAGGTAATTTCGTTAACGATGGCCGTTTCTTCCTGTTCTTCTTGAGAGCGAAGTCCCTCAATCAACATCATCAATGGATGGGTAACGTTAACTTCGTTATCGCGATAGGCTCCAATTAAAAACAAATACTTAGTATCATCGTCGGTCATCATTAATTTAATTAACTTCAGCGTCGCCGAGTCCGCCCACTGCAAATCGTCGAGAAAGACAACTAAAGGATGTTCTGGTTGGCAAAACAGACGGATGAAGTTTTGAAAGACTAAATTAAAGCGGTTTTGCGCTTCCGTCGGTCCTAATTCTTGGACGGGAGGTTGGGGGCCTATAATTAATTCCAATTCGGGAATTACATCGAGCATTATTTGTCCGTTTGAACCCAAAGCCTTTAATAATTTAGAGCGCCACTCTTTAAGTTTTTCTTCAGTTTCGCTCAACAGGAGAGGCACTAATTCTGAAAAGGCTTTTACTATGGCAGAATAGGGAATGCTGCGTTGAAACTGGTCGAATTTTCCCCAGATAAAATTGCCTTCTTTGCGAATAATAGTTTTAGAAATTTCTTGAACTAAAGCAGATTTACCGATGCCGGAATATCCGCCTATTAACATCATTTCCGTACTGCCTTCGCCGACGCGAACGAATACTTCTATTAATGTCTGAATTTCTGTCTGACGACCGTAGAGTTTTTGGGGGATGTTAAATTTATCGGAAATGTCCTGACGCGCTAGGGAGAATTCTTCTATTTCTTCAGTGGTTTGTAACTGATGCAAGCATTCTTCTAAATCTGCCATTAAACCCCAGGCGCTTTGATAGCGATCTTCGGCAGTTTTTGCCAATAATTTCATCACGATATTGGCAATTACGCGGGGAATTTCGGGGTTAATTTTATCTGGAGGTATGGGCTGTTTGGCAATATGAGAGTGGACAAATTCCATGGCATCTTTTCCCTCAAAAGGCAATTGCTGGGTTAGCAATTCGTAGAAAGTCACTCCCAGAGAATAAAAGTCGGTTCGATAATCTAAATAGCGATTCATTCTGCCGGTTTGTTCCGGCGACATATAGGCAAGAGTTCCTTCGAGAATGTTGGCATTTTGCACCGCTGTATTTTCTTTACTTAAGAGGGTAGCGATGCTAAAGTCAACGATTTTTACTTGGCCGGTGGCGGGGTTGAAAATGATGTTGGAGGGGTTAATATCTTTGTGGATGATATTGGCGCTGTGAATTTCTCCCAAACTCTCGGAGATTTTGATGGCGAGATTGAGAAATCCGAGAATGGTAAAGTTTTGAGAAGAAATAACTTTTTTTAAGGATTCGCCGCCGAAATCCTCTAAAATCATTGCTTGAGTGTTACGATATTTTTGCAAACTGTAGGCTTTTACCACTCCATCGAGGTTGAGATTTTTGGTTATTTCGTATTCTTTTCTGTATCTGGCTAGTTCTTCTTCGGTGGGATAATCGCCTTTGATAATTTTGACGACTACTGGTAGGTTATCTTCTTCTCTTCGACCTCGATAAACCACGGAATTTTCGCTTTCGTGGATTTTAGCTAAAATCTGGCAGCCGGGCATAGCAATCATAGTTTTTTTCTCCTGTAAGATTATTGTTGGCAATTATTTTCTGATTTTAAAATCAACAAGGGTACGATTAACCCATTCCCAATTCCCCATTCTCAAAAAAAGACTATGTCTTCTACTACCAAAAACACCCAAAATTGCGACGTCCGTCAGTTAGGAATTAACCCTAATTTTTGGTATGTCGTCGCCCGCAGCAGCGAGGTTGCGTCCGGTCCTTTAACCGCTACCCTCTGGCATCAACCCATTGTCCTTTATCGGGATAGCAAGGGCCAAGTTTGCGCCCTCGAAGATTGTTGTCCCCATCGCTCGGTTAAACTCAGTCATGGCCGGGTTGCAGGGGATGCCATTGAGTGTTCTTACCACGGATGGCGCTTTAATTCAAGTGGCGAATGCGCGGAAGTGCCTTATTTAGCGGCTAATCAGAAGTTGCCCCCTTGCAAAGTCCGCACTTTTGCGGTTCGGGAGTTGGACGGTTTTATTTGGCTGTGGCCCGGAAGCCAGGCCCCGGAGGTTTCTCCTGGGGGAGTGCCTGAATGGGACCACCTTAACTATATTGCCACGGTCTCGACGATGAGAGCTAAAGCCCACTATTCCTATTTAATCGAAAATTTGATGGATCTGCACCACGGGCATTTGCATCGAGACTGGCAACCTTGGGCGGGGGCGATGTTGGAGGGTTTGCGGGAGGGCGATCGCCGTCTGGATGCTTTCTACCAAGCTCAATGTTATTTTAAAATTGATAAAATTTGGTCGGTTTCTCAGTTGTTTTTCCGGGCTTTAAGAAGGTTACATCCCGAACCTTTAAATGTTAGTTACATCTATCCCCACTGGCAGTCTTCTTTGGGGGAAGATTTTAAGATTTATTGTTTGCTTTGTCCGGTTAGCGAGACGGAAACTAAGGCTTATTTAATTCATTTTACTTCTTTGGAGGCTTTTAAAAGATTGCATAAGTTGCCGATTTGGTTTAGAAGGTTTATTAAGAATAGTTTTTTTAATTCGGCGCGGAGGTTGTTGGATGGTTTGGTGAGGGAAGATGTAAAAATGATTGAAGAGGAACAACGGGCCTATTTAGAGAGTCCCACTAGGGGCGGTTACGAGTTAAATCCTGTTGTGGGGAAGGTGCAAAAGTTGATGGTGAAAATAATTAGTTCGTAGTAATCGCTTTAGCGATAAAAAGAGTTAATGGGCAACCCAAAGTA
>CAZUCT010000291.1:0-8471 GCA_964619285.1 uncultured bacterium
TACGACTAAAGTCGTTACTACGAACTTTTGCGACTAAAGTCGTTACTACGAACTTATAAAATCCGATCTAACGCTCGCATTCCGCCCCAGCGATCGACAATTTTATCGTCGTATTGGTCGGCAATTTCTAATACTGAATTTACCGATGCTTCTAATTCTGGTTTGTCGCAAGTCGAACCTACGATGGTATGCTCGAAGATAACGTCGCCTTTGTCGTCTATGCCAAAAGCACCAAAGCGCATATTGGCATTTTCTCGCAGTAAATATCTCATTAAATCTGGGGTTAATTCTGTATTTGTGACGACGTAAGAACGGGTATTAATTATGGCTTCGTCATCGCCCCAGGGAAAAATTAAGACTTCTACTAAGGCAGAGCCCATAAATAAGGCTAATCCAGGTACGTCTTCTCTGGCACAGGGAAACCTCCCAAATAATTCCCTCATCCACAAAGCTACTTTCTCGTAGCAGCTTTCCTGCATTGGCGTCTCGAATTTCATGCTCCCTCTCCTGGTTGTTTGAATTCCCTATCTGCTTTGTAGCATTTCTGGGGCCCTTGCTGGAAAGTTTGTATTATTTCTTTAATTAATGGATGGCCATTTAGTTTTTTGCCCAAACAAATTTCCAATATGATAAATCTGGAGTAGTTTTAGGAGGATTTTTAAGATGAATGAATTTTTCACACCTAATTTAATACCTTGGGTATTAACTGTCCTGGGTTCTTTGGGATTCTTATTTTTAGGATTCCAGGCCTTGCGGTTATTGAAGCAATAGCAGGTGGAGAAGGCGATCGCTTTGGTAGATCGGAAACCCGGCGCAAGCAGGAATTAAGTAGGTCTGCAAAAATATTTGCATACCTACTTAGAACCCTCCGCTGTCATTAAGTTAATTTCTGGCAGCAGTTGATAAGTGGGAGTATTTCCCTATCAAACTGATAATGCAGTCCGTTCGTCGTCAAACCCCAAACTACTTTTTGATGCTGTAATTTTTTATAAGCATAAGTTAGCAATTGCGGCAAACCCGTTAAATTTGCTTAATCTCTTCCGTTTCTGATTCCGTCAGCGGTTCTAAAGATAATAAATTGGCAAAAGAAATCTCGTTTGGTTCCAGTTGAAAATTTAACAGTCCCAATTGTTAATTGTTAATTGATATTATAGTTTAGAATATTCTCGTTTTTTTAATTATCTCAATCAATCATGTCTCGATCCACCATATATGTCGCTATAACCAACCACGGATTCGGTCATGCCGTGCGAGCTTCCTCTGTAGTCCACCACATTCAACAGCTTTGTCCCGATGTTTTAATAATAATGGTAACAACGGCTCCCCGTTGGTTGTTAGAGTCTTACATCGACGGCGATTTTATTCAGCGTCAACGCCCTTTTGATGTGGGGGTAATTCAATCGGATAGTTTGACGATGGATAAGGAGACAACTTTGGCGAGATTGAAGGAAATTCGCGCTAAAGAAAACTCTATTATCGCTAGCGAAGTTAATTTTATTCGTCAAAATAAGGTCGATTTAGTATTAGCAGATATTCCTCCTTTGGCTGCGAGAATTGCTAAATATGCCGAGGTGCCTTGTTGGATGTTGAGCAATTTTGGCTGGGATTTTATTTACGAACCTTGGGGGGGGGAATTTGTGGAAATAGCAGATTGGATTTCTGGATGTTTTGGAGAATGCGATCGCCTCTTTCGCCTCCCACTCCACGAAGAGATGGGCGCTTTTCCTAAAAAAGAAGATGTGGGTTTAACTGGGGGCACTCCTCGCTACGATGAAGCAGAACTTCGAGAACAATTCGGCATTAAAACTCCTCCAGAAAAAACAGTTTTATTAACCTTTGGCGGTTTGGGTTTAGATAAATTGCCCTATCAAAATTTAGCACGCTTTCCCGACTGGCAATTTATCAGTTTTGATGCCAATGCCCCAGAATTGACCAACTTAATTAATGTTAAAAAAACAACTCAATTTCCTACATCCGGTAGGACAGGCGTCTCGCCTGTCCCCGCTGCCAACCGCATCCGCCCGGTAGATTTAATGCCAATTTGCGGTCGAGTAGTCTCCAAACCGGGTTACAGCACTTTTGCCGAAGCTTTACGTTTGGAAACTCCTATTGTTTCTGTATCGAGGGAAGGTTTTGCCGAATCTGCTATTTTACTCGAAGGCATTCAAGATTACAGTCAGCATCAAATTATAACGCCAGGAGAATTTTTTGAGGGCGACTGGGAGTTTCTCCGACAACCCCTCGCCCCACCGCGAAAGTCTGAGAAATTAGATAAGAATGGTGGGGAGGCGATCGCTCGTGCCGTGGTAGAATTTTTGACAGGAAAATAACAGGCAAGATGCCTGTTCTACGAGGATAATACCATGACTTACTATCAAGAAACGCTCAAAATCAAAACCAATCCTAAAAACTTTCACAAAGTCACCCGCCAGGTGGAAGAAGTCGTTGCTAAATCGGGGATTAAAATCGGTCTTTGCAATTTATTTTTGCGCCATACTTCTGCCAGTTTAATCATTCAAGAAAACGCGGATCCCGATGTTTTAGTCGATTTAGCAAACTTCTTTTCTAAACTGGTTCCAGAGGGCAATCATTACGTTCACAGTACGGAAGGGCCCGACGATATGCCCGGTCATATTCGCAGCGTTTTAACCCATACTTCAGAACAAATTCCTATTTCTGGGGGGAGGTTAGTGTTAGGAACTTGGCAGGGAATTTATGTTTGGGAACATCGCAGTTTTAGCCATAGTCGAGAGTTATTTATTCACTGTAGCGGGGAGTAGGGTTAAGTAATTAGCAGTTAATCAATTAACAATTGGGAGGGCGATCGCGAACTCGGTACCTTTTCCAAATTCAGAAGTACAAGTTAGGGTTCCGCCGTGTTTTTCTTCAACAATTTGCCGAGAAATAGATAAACCCAAACCCGTTCCTTTTCCTACTCTTTTGGTAGTAAATAAATGGTCGAATATTTTCTGTTTTACTTTTTCAGACATACCCGGTCCGTTATCGGCAATTTTAATCAAAGCTTCCCCTTTTTCTTCGTCAATTTCCGTAGTAATAACAATCCGATTTTGCGTGCTTTCAATTTCGGCAAAATTCCGTTCTTTATTAGCTTCTTCTAAAGCATCGATCGCGTTAGACAACAAATTCATAAATACTTGATTTAATTGTCCGGGATAACATTTTAGTTCGGGTAAATTGCCATAATTTTTAATAACCTCTATTTCCGGTCTGTTGGCGTTAGCTTTGAGTCGGTGTTTGAGAATTAAAAGAGTGCTGTCTATTCCCCAGTGAATGTTGCAAAAAACCAATTCAGCAGTATCGGCCCGAGAAAAAGTTCTCATAGATTTGCTAATTTGAGCGATGCGCTCGGTTCCTTCTTTCATGGACTCAATGGTTTCTGGGAAGTCTTGGAGGAGATAATCCAAATCTATTTCCTCGATTTTTGCTTCAATTATTTCTCCAGGGCAGGGGAAAGTTTGTCGATAGAGATTTAACAGCTCGATGGTGTCTCGAACATACTCGGAAGCAGGTCTTAAATTGCCAGCAATAAAGCCAACGGGATTATTAATTTCGTGAGCTATTCCTGCAGTTAATTCGCCAATGGTTGCCATTTTTTCGCTCTGTATCAGTTGCAGTTGTACTTGCTTTAGTTCTTGGAGATACTTTTCTAGCTGTTGGGCGTAATCTTGAGACCGCTCGTAGAGTCGGGCATTTTCTAGAGAGATGGCAGCTTGAGAGCTAAGAACTTTCAGCAATTCTAGGCGATCGCTCGTAAACGCTCCCGCAGTCGATGCATTTTCTAAATAAAGAATACCTGCCAGTTTACCTCGGTTAGTCAGAGGCAGACAAACTAGGCTTTTAGGTTGCTGCCGCATCAGGTAGGAGTCGGCGGCAAATCTGGTTTCTTTGGGGACATCGTTAACAACCAGAGTTTTTCGATCGTGCCAGACAGTACGAACGATCGCCAGGGGCAGTTCCTCAGAAGACTCTAGAGGCAGCGATCGCCCTACGGAACTTATGTCGATATTTTTGGATGCCACTTCGGGATAATTGCCGATAGCTTCTATAACTAAACTATCTGCCTCGGGCAACAATAAAACTCCCTTGGAAGCACCGGCATTTTGCATCAGGGTTTCCATCAATTTTGAGAGCAATTCTTCGAGATCGAGAACTTCAGAGATGACTTGATTGGTTTTAATAGCAGTCGACCAATCTAAAAACGTCGAGATATTGCCGTAGGAAGTCTGGGAGCTATTAATGGTGGTTTTAGCTGCCATCGGAGTTATTTGGGGAGCGATAATGCTAGCTAACAGTTCGGGGTAGCGCTCTTCTAAGTATTTTAACAAGGCGATCGCTCCCCAGTCGGCGTAAGCGTAATAGGCATCCACCAGATAAGTGCGAGCGATTTTTTCCTTACCCCATTCCAGATAAAATTTGGCGGCGAGTTCGTTTGCCAAGGCTTCTTCCTGGGTGCAACCGTGTTTTTTGGCTCCTGCTATGGCGCGATCGTAATCTTCGATGGCCTCTAATTTTTCTTCTAAAACGCGATGGTATTCTGCTCGTACCAAATCGTACTTATGCTGGTAAGTAGTAGGTGCGTGTCGGGCAAAACTCAGAAGCGCTTCTGCATCGGCAGTCACTTTTGCTAAAGTAGCAGCTCGTTCTTCCGGGTTTTGTTGCGGGTAGAGTCGAAGCCGCGTCAGACAAGCGTAGAACTTAAAAATTGCGACTATAAACTCTCCGGCAACGGTATCGATCTGCTCGTATGCCAAATCGATATTTGTCGCAGCTTGCCGAAAATCCCCAAACCAGCAATAGACCATCCCTTGAGTTAAAAGACAAAAAAACAATCCGAAGGAGTCGCAGGTTTCTTGAAAAACAGCTTGTTGCAAAGATAATTTAGACCGAAACTCCGAAAGAAAGGGAACTTCAGAATGAGAAGAAGCTAATAGCTCTATGGTTGTTTGGTAAGGCTCGATTAAATTAGCACAAACTTTTTGTCCGAAATTTTGGAGGGCATTGACGTAGGCAGAAACCTTTGTTTTAAGGGACTGCAAGTTCTGACTGCTAAAGAATGCTTTGTGGCAATAATGCCATGCGGCATAACCGACAAATTCTAAATCTCCCGCATCTAGGGCAAGTTGATACGCTCGCTGCAGAGCCTCCAAGACATCGTTGAGCGGTAGCCCCCAGACGCGAACGAAGGCGGTTGCTACGAATAAAGTCCTGGCTTGAAGGCTGCGATCGCCCATTTTTTCCGCTAAAGCTACGGCCATTTCAGCGATTTCATGGCCCCGGTTAATTTTTTGAGGGTCGCTACAACAGATTAACCCATAACAGGCATAGCCAAAAGAGGATAAAGAAGTATTGCCATGTTCCAAAGACAGTTGAATCAATTTCAGCACCATTAACTGAAACAAATCTGGGTCCAGGCGATAAATTGTGGGAATTGAGGCTTGAAGAATTGCGGCAACGGCTAGAAAATGCCGATTTGTCATAATTGGCAGCTCGACAATGCTGGAAATCGCCTGTCGTTCGAGCATTTTCTCCGTCATTTCGCGGGCTTCTTGAAGTTCTCCTGGAGTCGGTTTTTCTGGCAAGGGAATTTCTAATTCCCTCAACATCTCTAGTGCTGCCCCTACCACTTGCCCCTGTTCCCCAGCAGACAACGCTTGCAGTTTGATTCGAGCGACGGGGATGCGATCGTAAATGGAGGCAGCATTGCTCGAAACTATTTCGATCCATGCTTCCATTTCAGACAAGCGACCGCTCAGATAAGCTGCTTCAACGCCCGAGTTATAGACTTCTAAGGTTTGTGAATAGTTGCGCTGCCAAGGTTCCGGGCTGAGTAGCTCGATGGCCAATTGTAAATACCGAAATGCCGCATCGTAAGCAGTGACGGCTTTTGCTTGGCGGCCTGCCAGTAAATTTAGACCGATTAACTCCTCTTTGAGAGCAGGCTCGGTAAGAGCCACTGCATAATTAAGGGGATCGACTATTTCAAAAATCCTTTCCTGCCGCTGAGATTCTGGAATCGAGCGGAACAATAATTGACCTATTTTTAAGTATATTTCTGGCTGGCTGCCATCGGGAATCAAGCTATAAGCCGCTTGTTGAACGCGATCGTGCAGAAATTTATACTTGGGGAATGGGGAATGGGGGAACGGGGAAGACGCGGGGACGCGGGGACACCTTCTCTCCGTGTCTGGTGTGTCTCCCCTTCTCCGTGTCTGGTGTGTCTCCCCGTATCCGCGTCTCCGTGTCCCCGTGTCTCCCTTGTCTCTCCCCTCTATTGCCTGATAAAACTTGTAGATTTCGTTCAAAGGTAAAATGAATCCTTCTTGCAGGGCTCCCCACAAACTTTGCGCTGCTTCTACTTCGGACCGTTCGCTGACAACGGCCAAAGTCTCTAAATCGAACTGGTTGCCGATACAAGCTGCCAGTTTCAACAATTCCCGAGTTTCTTCTGGTAGCTTGTGGAGCCGAGCTGCCATAAACTCGACTACATCGTCTGTCAGCGCCAACTCCCGCACCCGCGTCATGTCGCACTGCCAGTGGCCGAGTTCAAAATTAAAGGCAATCCATCCATCTTCGTGCAACCCCTTGAGAAACTGGGTGGCAAAAAAGGGATTTCCCTTGGTTTTTTGATAAACCAATTCAGTTAAAGGCAACGCCTGTTGTAGTTCGCAATGGAGAGTATCTGCCACCAAGCGATTTAGATGCCCTTGGCTTAAAGGAACCAGAGTTATCCTGTCGATGGTAGCTCCCAACTTGGCAATTTCATCTAAAGTCAGCATCAACGGATGAGCGGGAAATACTTCGTTATCCCGATAAGCACCCAACAACAGCAAATAACCAGTTTCCACTTCGCCCATCAGCAATTGTATCAACTTCAAGGATGCGGAATCTGCCCATTGAAGGTCGTCGAGGAAGATGACTAGAGGATGCTCTTTGCTTGTAAAAACTCGAATAAATTTTTGAAACAAGAGGTTAAAGCGATTTTGCGCGGCACTACCGGAAAGTTCGGGAACTGGCGGTTGTTTGCCAATAACGCGCTCTAACTCGGGAATGACTTCAATAATGACTTGGGCATTTTCCCCCAAAGCATTGAGTATGCTAGTTTTCCAGCTTTCCAATCGAGGGTTGCTTTCGCCGAGCAACTGTTCCATTAAATCTCGAAATGCGATGACCAAGGCGCTAAAGGGTATGTTGCGCTGGAATTGGTCGAATTTCCCTTTGATGAAATAGCCGCGCTGCCTGACTATGGGTTTGTGAACTTCGTTAACTACTGTAGTTTTCCCAATCCCTGAGAATCCTGCCACCAGCATCATTTCTGTTTTACCTGCGGCGACGCGACTGAAGGCATCTAGTAAGGTTTGCACTTCGGTTTCGCGTCCGTAGAGTTTTTCGGGTACGTTGAAGTTGTCTGAGATATCCCTTTCTCCCAACTCAAAAGCTTCGATATTTCCGGTTTCCTGCCACATCGAGAGGCATTTTTCCAGGTCGAACTTTAACCCCAATGCACTCTGATAGCGTTCTTCTGCATTTTTCGCCATCAGCTTCATCACCATCTGGGATAGCACTTGTGGGATGTCGGCTTTGACTAGATGGGGCGGTTCTGCTATTTTGGCGATTTGAGAGTGAACTAATTCCATTGGGTCTTCCGATACAAAAGGCAACTTACCAGTCAGCAATTCGTAGAAAGTCACTCCCAAAGAGTAAAAATCGCTGCGGTAATCTATCCCTCGATTCATCCGTCCGGTTTGTTCTGGGGATATATAGGCTAGAGTGCCTTCGAGTTGGTTGGGATTTTGCAGGGTTTGAGTTTCTCTGGGTAACAGCGAAGCGATGCTAAAGTCGATGAGGAATGTTTCTTTAGTTTCGGGATTGATGAGAATGTTAGATGGTTTGATGTCTTTGTGGATGATACGATGTCGATATAGTCCGGCGAGTATTTTACAAAGAAAAAGTGCTATCGGAAAAAATTCTTCCAGACTCAGACTGCGCTCTCGATAATATTGCGATAAAGATATTCCTCCTACATCTTCCATCACTAACACATAACCGTTACCATCTTTTTCCAGAGCTAGGGATTTCACTATTCCTGGTAAATAAAGATTTTTCGTGAGAACGTATTGATGGCGAAATTGTAGGAGTTCGTTAAAAGTTGGATACTCTTTGCGCAGTTTTTTGAGAACGATCGCCCGCTCGTCTTTTTGGCGCACTCCTCGATAAACCCGAGTCCGAGCGCCCTCGTAAATTAGCTCTGCCACCCAATAACCTGCTAGTTGGTTCATAGTCTTTTCCTATTAGTTGAACAAGGGAAAATGGCAAACCCATTTGGGTGCATCTCAATTTTGAGGAAAACCTACAATTCAACGCTTTTTGCTAATTGCTAATTGCTAATTGCGAGCTGGCATGGATCTAGAACGCAATTAGCGATTAGCGATTAGCCATTAGCGATTAGCCAT
>CAZUCT010000292.1:0-8429 GCA_964619285.1 uncultured bacterium
GGAAATAAAGTTAGATTTTCCCGAACCGTTTGCACCGATTAAAACGTTAACTGGCCTTAGGTTTAATTCGATATCTTTTAAGGTTTTGTAGCCTTGGATTTTGATTGTTTTAAGCATAGTTAGGCGAGGTTTGCAGAAAAACTGAGCTTTGAGATGGTTAAGGGTAATTTTACCATAGGCGATGAAAATTTGTTAAAACTCAACATTGTCATTGCGAGGGGGGGTGGTGTTTCGTTAAGTTGTTGGTTTCATCGTTATGCCCCCCGTGGCAATCTCAGATTTACCACTGGAGGCAACTCGATAACACTGTTGCATTCTTTACAAGCTTATTTTGTTGGCAAACCTAAGTTACTTTTATGGCAAAACCTAATGCTGAAATTGCCGAAAAACTAATGTAGGTTTGGAGTAAAATCAACCTAAGTTTGGAGCATTTCTAAGTTAGGTTTGGGTAAAACTTAACTTAGGTTTGACCTAAAACTAAGTTAGTTTTAGAGTAAACCTCCAGGAGTTTTACTCTAAAGTTCCTGGAGGTTTTTGGTGTTTTCTGCATTTGTTTGTAGTAACGACGTAGAACGGGCATCCTGCCTGTTTGGTTCTATAGAGTTGGTGGTGGGTTCCAAAAGTTAGGTTAGCAGCGGATTTTGGAGGGACGAGTGCGGATGGGCTGTTGGGGGGGCGATCGCTGGAGCGATCGCTCTTTTTTCAACCTCTGGAACTAGACAGTCCCGAAATTAGCCTCAGTTGCGAATACGTTGGCATCTACCGCTCCTTGAACTATAGCTAAATAATCGCTGTCAAGTTTGATGGCGGTAGAAGCCACGGGGGCTTCTCCATCGATTTGTAAGTTAACGGGCTCAAAGGTAAGTTGGGTCAATAATAGATTGTTAGCCAAACCGATTACATCTGTTCCTGGTTGAAAGTCTGTGATTACATCGGCTTGTTCTAGTGGGGTTGCCACAACTTCATTGGTTGCGATGACAAATATATCGTTGTCGGCCCCCCCGGTGAGAATGTCTTGACCGGAGTCGCCCCACAGCCAGTCGCTACCGGAGTCGCCAGTAAGGATGTCGTTTTCCCTACCTCCTCGCAGGGTGTCGTTGCCGTCTGCGCCGTTGAGGCGATCGTTATCCGTACTTCCCCAGATTTGGTCGTTGCCAGTACCGCCGTCAATGACATCGGATGCTTCCCCGCCAAATAGAGTATCATTGCCGCCGAGTCCGTTAAGGGTGTCGCTGCCCCGATCGCCGTTAATATAATTTGCTCCTTCGGTGCCAGCAAGATTGTCGTTGCCGGCTAAGGCGAGAACGGGAGTTTCGGCAAATGCGGCGGGTATGGCGGTGTCGTCGTTTTCTGTCAAGTAGTAGAAACCGTTGCTAAAGGTATTTTGGGGCGTGCCGAGGTTGTTGGGTGCGGGCGTGGCGATAGCAACGGTGTTGGCGGGGATACCCCCAGGCAATGTGCCGCTACCGTTGATGGTGAAAGATGCTTGGTCATCTTCGTCAGGATTATTGTTGCTGGGGGTGGAGTCCGGATCTGGTTCGGCAACTGCTATAACTTGGGCGACATTGGTGATGGGACCGCCAGAGTTAACTGTTGTAGCAATATTTAGATTGCGGCTGAGATTATCTCTGATGTTGCCAACATCCCAAATACCAGTGTTGCTATCATAAGTGCCCTGTTCTGGTGTAGCAGATACGAAACTCAATCCCGCAGGCAGAATATCGGCTACTTGAATGCTGCTAGCGATTCCCGGTCCGTTGTTTGTGAGGGTGAGGTTGAAATTAACTAGGTCTCCTATGTTGGGGTTTGGGTTGTCAACGGTTTTAGTCAACTCTAGGTCGGCAGGAGAAGGTGCAACTGGGTTGACTGTTGTTCTTTCGATAATCGAATTATTCGTATTATTGATATCTTCTTCGTTAGCAGCAACACTGGCACTACTAGCGAGAATGCCAGCAGCAAAAGGATTAAGAGTAATGTTAACAGTTGCTGTCTCTCCACTATTGAGGTTGCCCAGTTCAGCAGTTATGACTCCATCAACTTCTGCAAACGATCCCCCACGACTAGAGGTTGCGTCAATTAAGTTTACCCCCGAAGGCAAACTTTGTGTAACCACCACCCCCGTAGCATCGCTAAGGCTATTATTCGCAACGGCAAGCGTGTAGGTAAGGTCTTGTCCGAGGGCTACTGGAACGGGAAGATCGGTTCTTGCGATTGAGAGATCGACGGGTTCGGAAGCAATTTCCTCAACATTCGCGTCTAGGATATCAACGTCGTTTGTTGCATCAAAGTCAAAGGTTTCGCTTGCAACAGCTGCCGTACTACTAATTATTCCTGGTGTCGTTGGAGCCACCACGGTAATGTCCACGGTTGAGCTTGCGCCATTTGGCAAGTCTCCTATATTAAAGACGAGATTACGATCCGATTGTTCGGCAGGCGGGATGCTAGCAGAAACGAAAGTTACCTCTTCCGGTAAAGTCTCAGTTAGGGAAACACCTGTAGCTGACACTAAACCATTATTGGTAACAGTAGTGGTATAAGTTATGGTATCCCCTAAGCCTATTGACTCTGGATTGACGACCTGAGTAACCGAGAGATCGGTTTCTTCAGAGATGAGTACGCGACCTGGTGAATAACTGAAAGCAGGGGGATTGTTTTCATCCACGACCATTGCATAAATGTAATATTCCCCTGTAGGCACACCTGTAGTATTCCAAACGAAGTTACCAGCACCGTCTGCTTCTGCTAAACCATCCGCTATTAATACGCCATCCAATCCTTGATTATCAGTATCGTAGAAGAGTTTAACCTCTGCATCTGAGTCAGCATCGAAGGCATTATAGTCGATCGTCACCTCTGTTCCACCTACATCCACCACAGGATTGATGACTTGAATCGCAGGTGCTTCAGAATCTGTAGCTGCGGTGTACTGTACTGCTCCTAAGCCAGTCTCATCGGCAGCTTGAATATCCCAAATTCCAGGTGTGGGATTGAAAATAATAGCTGCTTTCGTGTTGGAATCAGTTAGCTCGTCAACAATGGCAATATTATTTGCGGCAAACTCAGCTTCAGTAAGGATAGTGCCGTTTGGAGTTTCAATCTCAATTGGCACATCGCCAGCAATTTCATTTTCCCAATCGGCACTGAGAACAATCCATTCAGTATTTGGAGGCACTTCAAAGCTACCAGTTGGAGGTATATTCTTTGCTCCAATTCGCTCAAAGCGACCATCAAAGTATCCTTTGACACCCAAAACAAATGAAGCCTCAAATCCCAACTTTTGAATATTCAAAGTGCCCCATCCAGCTGCAAAGTCGTTGGATAGATCGCCGTCATTGCTAAAATCTACTAGGAAGTTTCCCGAACCAATTCGGGCACCTCCAACAAGAGGAATGAAATTCGGAATACCCACAGCAGCAGTTCCAGCCATATTAATGTTATATTTGGAATCAATCTTGAAACCGCTATTGGTTGTTATTAGACCGTCAAGAAAGGAAAAGTTACCTTTTGTCTCATAAAACTTTTTGTTCCAGTTTAAAGTAGCAGTTCCTTCGTTTCGGGCAATTCGATCGTTAAGAATAGTAGTTTTGCCTGTAGCGCTAAGTTGCTGGGAGTTAACTTTACCATCCAAATCTGCACGAATTAATGCCAAGGAACCTAAACCAGGAACATTGACCTGAGGTCCAAGAGTAGCTCCAACACCACCACTAAATTCTATTGGATCGGCATCAGAAGATGCAAAGTTTTCTACCCCACCTGCTAATCTTTGAAAGAATATAAATGGAAAACCTGGAATTGGGAGTTGTACGTTGAGGTTGTCTACACCAACAGATACCTGATTGAGTTCTAATGGAGGAATAGGGAGTTTAAAGCCCAATCCCAAATCTGCTTGGCCCGAGTTATTAGGCGGGAACTTTGCTTTAAATGGAAAGGTTAATTTAGTGCTTCCTTTAACATCCTTTTTCAGGGTATCAATATCTAACTTAAGTTCATTTAAGCCCCAACCTCTGGGTAGGTCAATGTCAGTATTAATGGTAAGCGAGCCATTAATATCAGGTTCCCCACCTTGAATTTGGATAAAGTTTTGGCCAGAAAGGTCAGCAACAATCGAACCTACTTTAGTGGTTTTTGTGAAAGGATCGACCTCTAATTTTCCTTGGAGCTTGATTTTGTCTTCGGGAGCAATATACTCTATGGAAAAGTTGGAGAATTCCTTGACTGGCAAGAAATTAAAAAGTTGAAAGTCTCTGAAAGTAGGCAAAGAAAACTTAACACTAGAGCCAAAATCTACATCATTCTGGCTAATTAACAGCGCATCGGAACCACTGAAAAAAAAGTCAGGCAAACCTAACTCTTCTATAAGCTGGAAGCTTGCTCCTAGAGCTAACCCATTTTGATTGACAGTTAAACTGCTGAAATCTACATCTAAGCCGCCCAACTGATATTCATTTGGCAAACTCCCTGTTTCCTGAAACGATCTGGTCGTACCAGTTGCAACATCAATCTCAAATCTGCCCTGAAACAGAGGAGCTGCTGTTACAAGACCCGCGCCAATGACAGAAGAAACTATTCCATCGACAGCAATTGTGTCTTTATCGAATTCCACACTCCCATCAACGCGAAGCATTTGGGATATCCCGTCCGTGCGCCCAATAAAGATGGTTCCTTGACCTTCACATTTACCGTCACCATCAGTGTCATCAAACTCACCGTCAGCTAACTGGATCGAAATGGGGGTTGTATCTTCACAAGTATCAGTACTCACGTTGTACTCCCAATTAGTTCCTTCATCATTTGTGGCTACTACCACTTGCAACTCATTTGAATTTCCTTCGGGGATTTGAACTTGTCCAGTTTGATTACCAGATACAAATCCTGTATTTAGAATTTCTTGCCCCTCATAACGTAGTATAAATTGGTCGGGAATCTGGAAGAATTCATAGGAATATCGGGCTGTACCACCACCGTTTGACTCTAGCTGGATTATTTGCTGGCTTCCTTCAAACCCACCACTGTCTGAAACTTCTGCTTGCTCAATCCCAATAAGTCGCCCATCTATATTAACAGTTGCCCAGTCGTTCTCAGTTTTTAAGCGCTCTAATTCTTGCGAATTTAAAACTTGGTCCAACACAAAACTCGCAAATATTTCCCCCTCATCCCCTGGGGCATCAATACTATTAATTTCCCCGTCTAAATAATGACCGAACTCCTCAACAATTACAGGAATAATTTCCCCCACATCCCCCAGATTTTCCGACACAAATTCCCGCGCCAAATAAATCGTTTCCGTCTCTCCAGCAAAAGCACCATTCGCCCCATTAATTAAATCGCGATTCACAATCTCAATCTCTGGCAAAACCTCCAAATCTTCTCCAGACAAACCAGCTCTTAAAACATCGGCTTTTTCCCCAGCGTCACTATTACCAAAAGCAAACCCCATCTCGACTTCAAACTCCGGTTTCTGGGCAAACCCTTCCAGCAACTCCCGAACTTTTAGCACCGCCTCGGCCACCATTTTCTCAAGATAAAGGCCACCACCAGTCAGTAAATCTCCCCCGCTATCCGTCTCCAGATATCCCGAAACTCCTAATAAGAAATGGCCGTTTTCTGTCCCTTCATTTTGGCCATTTAAAAGCAAATCTGCCTGCCCTTCTTCTATATAATAAGGAGTCGTTTCTTCCGGCAATCCCAAGGCCATTGTTCCTGCCAAAAAATGCTCCTGTGGAGCCCCTTCGCTACCTAAATTCTCTTTCTCAATTTTGCCTATTTCCAAAATATCTGTTTCGGGAACGAAAGAAGGCGTTTCCGAGTTAAAAATGCCGTCCATTGTTAATACCTCTCTTTGGTGAGTTTTCCAATAGTTGATTGCATAGCGATGCTACCCAATGCTGTTGGGTTTCACTTCGTTTCAGCCAACCTACGAGCTACTTTTAAATCGCTAAAGCGATTACTACGAACGAGTTTTATTTTTGACAATAAATCCCCCGCGTCAGAGAAACTGTGAATTGAACTTATCTCTGACAGATATCTTTATCCAAATTCGATCCGGCGATGCTTTCCTGACTGTGGCAGTACCGCTAGAAATTGCTTGGAGGGGACTTTTTTGCTCGAACCCTCTGGCCTCACTTAAGGTTAGTCCCCTCTAGCAACGATTTTAATTACTCTCTCGAACTAAGTGGTCCAGACCTCTATAGCGCAGTTCAAATATTGAATCGAGCTAACAAAAACTATTCTAGGCTCTTTCTCCAAATTGAAAACCCCATTTCACAAAAGTTTACATTTCTGCCGCATCGATACAGTTTTCAAAAACCGGCCTGGATCTATTAGGAAAAAACGGAGTTTTTTCCGCCGATTTGGAAAAAATGTAATAATTATTAGCATTACTGTAATATTTCTTCTCATTATCGGTGTCCCATGTATTCTTCAATACAAAGCTGATTTTTTTGTTTTTTGATTTTCAATTAACAAAAAAAGGCCCAAAACAAGAATCCCTTGACAATGGTCCATTTTTTGACTTCGAGATTATGGGCCAAATGAAGAAACCCGGTTTTTTCAAAAAACCGGGTTTCTGGGCGGTTTGTTCTAAAAACTCCCCAGGCTCGTTACCTCCCTTTTTGGACATAAAAGTGCTTAAAAGCAAATCGAGAATTACCGCAGTCTAAGTCTGAAACCCTTACAGAATAAGCATCAAAGTGCTTAAAAGCAAATCTAGCCGCCCATAAGAGGCCAGTCGCTATTTCTAAAAGATGGCCTTCAAGAACCAAAACTTAGGCCAGAACCAGCAAAAGTTGCCCTATTGCTAGAAACAGGCAAAATAGAATTGTGGCGAACTGAATGCAGCACTAATCTCCCGCTACCGTAGGTCTTGGCAAAGTTTAAGATAAAATTCCAAGATAATAGGTTAAAAGCAAATTGGGAATTCGAGATGATTACCCTAGAAACCCTGGAAAGGTGGCTAATTGCCCCTACAGAAACAGAGCGACTTGAATTCAAAGAAGCCAAAAATCAGTATGACACAACCAAACTGCTGAAATACTGTGTAGCCCTAGCCAACGAAGGGGGCGGTCATTTGGTTTTAGGTGTTACCGATAAGCCCCCACGTCAAGTTGTGGGTTCTAACGCCTTTCAATCAGCTACAAACCTCAACAAGATCGAGACCCGTATTTTTGAGAAACTTAAATTGCGTGTAGAAACTACAGAGTTGCCTCACCCTAATGGTCGAGTGCTGATCTTTAATGTGCCGTCGCGTCCCGTGGGTCAAGCACTGGAGCTTGACGGAGTATATCTGATGCGAGTGGGGGAAAGCCTACAGCCCATGACACCAGATGTTCTCAAGCGCATTTTTGCTGAAAATCCGCAAGATTGGTTTTCACAAGCCGCTCGGTCTGACGTTAGCTCTGATGATGTAATTGCCCTTCTCGATACCCAGATATACTTTGAATTGTTAGATTTACCCTATCCGAATCATCGCGATGCCGTGTTAGAACGGTTGCAGAGTGAGGGCTTTATCGGCAAAACTGACAAGGGTTGGGCGATCGCAAACTTAGCTGCCATACTTCTAGCCAAGAAGCTCAATGCTTTTTCACCGACACTGGCTCGCAAAGCACCCCGCGTCGTGATTTACGAAGGGGTCAATAAGCTCAATACCCGCGATGACAAGATAAACTATCGGGGCTATGCGGTGAGTTTTGAAGAATTAGTAGATTTTGTCCACACGACCGCACCACAAAATCATTTCATTGAAGAAGTTTTGCGTGAAGAAGTGAAAATGTTCCCGAAGCAGGCTCTACGGGAGTTGATTGCGAATGCTCTGGTGCATCAAGATTTTACTGTTACGGGAGCTTCAGTGATGATTGAGATGTATAGCGATCGCATCGAAATCTCCAATCCCGGCACACCCCCGATTGATGTCAAACGCTTTATTGACGCATATCGTTCTCGCAACGAACAACTTGCTGACATCATGCGCCGTTTCGGCATTTGTGAGGAAAAAGGTAGCGGCATTGACAAAGTTATCGGTGCAGTAGAATATTTTCAACTGCCCGCACCAGATTTTCGTGAGGGAGAGGTACGCACTACAGCGGTCTTATTTGCGCACCAGGATTTTGCCGACATGAGCAAATCAGATCGAGTTCGAGCCTGCTACCAGCACTGTTGTTTGCTCTACCTCAGCAATCAACGTATGTCCAACCAGAGTCTCAGGGAGCGATTTCGTTTGGATGAATCAAAAAATGGTCTCGTCTCTCTAGTGATTCGCGCTACCAAGGACGAGGGGTTAATCAAGGCTGATGACTCCGGTTCTCAATCCACTCGCTATGCTCGTTACCTCCCTTTTTGGGCGTGAAAGTGCTTAAAAGTCAATAATGAGATTTTAAAAACTATGGATATTGTCATTCTCTCTAACGGACCGGGAGAAATAATTACTTGGGTAC
>CAZUCT010000293.1:0-8362 GCA_964619285.1 uncultured bacterium
GTGAATTGGCATTGCTGTCAGGAAAATAGCGATCGCCTCCTACAATTAACCCTCTGCTGTTGGGTTCCACGGAGGTCCGCACAACCTACAAAGTATGTTAATAGAATTAAGAAACCGGGTTTTTGGGAACAATACCTTCGCCATTTTTGCGGAACAATGATAATTTGCCCGCCAGAAACCGGGTTTCTCAAAGAAACCCGGTTTCTTAAATCCCCATGCCGATAAGATATTTGATTTTTGGCGAAGGTATTGTTCAAAAAACCCGGTTTCTGGACCCGAACGCCTCGCAATGACAATAAGAGATTATTTCCCTACCTCTCGGTCTAGCTAAAATTACCGCCAAGACAAAAGATAACCCGCCCATTTCTGGGAAGGTTTTAGACAAAGTAATAAAAACGGAGAGAGATGGTTTGTTGAGTGCTATTGATGAGGAAGAGTGGGAGTTGTTATTTAAGGTTGAAAGGGAGCAAAGAGTTAAGGGAGATATTGAATATCAAATGCTTTTGAGGAGTTTATTTGTGTTTGAATATCAAGATGACGATGGCAGTTGGTATGGTCTCAATCCCCTGTTGTTGGAAAGTCAAAGGTATCGGTTGCGTTAAGTACCGTAGAACAGGCATCTTGCCTGTTCGAGATGTAAGAAACCGGGTTTTTTGGAAAAACCCGGTTTCTGGCGGGTGAGTTAGATAAATACGAACAATCGCTAAAGCGATTGCGACGAACAATCGCTAAAGCGATTGCGACGAACAATCGCTGAAGCGATTACTACGAACAATCGCTGAAGCGATTGCGACGAACAATCGCTTTAGCGATTGCGACGAACAATCGCTGAAGCGATTGCGACGAACAATCGCTTTAGCGATTGCGACGAACAATCGCTGAAGCGATTGCGACGAACAATCGCTAAAGCGATTGCTGCGAACTACGGACGGTTTCTCCATGTGCCGTGGAAGCTTAGGGGGATTACTTCGGGTAAGCTTAAGCGACAAACCGGTTCGGCATCGAGCCGATCGCTATCCCATACCCAAACCTCGCTCTTATCTGTATTGCCGTCGTAAACTACTGTTAACACCCAGCCGCGTTTGGGGTCTATCCTATCGGGAGCATAGATAGGCTCCACTGCATAACGGTTTTCTCCCAAGTCGGCCTCGGTAAGGGTGCCGGTTTGGTAGTCGAAACGAGCGATCGCCCCAAACCACTCCTTACCAATCTCCGCCCCACGCCGCAGCATCCCAAAATAAGTATAGCGCCACGGTTGCCCGACCTCCTCTTGGGGTATTATCGGAAACTCGCAACAGCGCCCCACCGCCTGTTGCAATTCTATAACTTTGCCCGTTTGAGGATTTAATCGCATCTGCCAGAGAGTACCATGAGAAGGGGTGTGAGTTTCCCCGGTGGGAACTTCCCGAAGATATTCGTTTGTTTGCATGAAGTTCTCAAAGCGCACAAAATCTAACCTCACCGTTCCATCAGTCTCGACGCAAGCGTTGCCGAAATGCCACTGGAACCAAGGATCCGTTTCCCCGCGACTTACTACTTCCATCGTGTCGCGATCTACTACTATTATCTTTGTTCCTTTTTGGGACTGCCATTCAAAAGCATCGGCGTAACAAGTTCGTCCCAAAAGCAGCGGTAACAGTCGCAACTGCATCGGCGGTATCAAAAAAATGAGATACTGCCCCGCCATCGCGAAACTGTGTAAGATGGGGAAACTATCTAGCTCGAGTTCTCCTTTCTGGATGACTTTTCCAGAGCGATCGCTTTTAAACAAATCTATGGTAAAAGTCGCCTCCATACCGATGTTATAAATATCTCCCGTTTTGGGATCTCTGAGAGGATGGGCGGAATAGGGCAATCCCGCGCCAAGGGGCCCCAAATCGTTTTTACCGATAGTTTCCAGAGTTTCTAAATCGAGAACGTAAGGATTAGCACCCTCCCACAAAGCCCACAAGCGATCGGACAAAGCCATAACCGAGGTATTGGCTGCATTTTTGACAGGACTATTTTTGCTTAACATACTAATCCAGTAATTCCAGACCGGTCCTGGATAGGTCATGCCGTAGTTAGCGTAGAGAAAGCGATCGGCGATCGCCTCTGCCCGATAGCCCTTAGTTTGAACGAAACGATAGATACCAGTAGCCCCCCCATCGGTAAAATTGACCGCGAGAATCGCCCCGTCCCCATCGAACCAGTGACCCACGCGCTGCCCCCCTCGTTCCAGTCTGCCGGGCCCGTTGCGATAGAGAGTACCGCGCAACCCTTCCGGTATTTTACCCGACAAAATGGGTAATGGCGTGAGGTCAAATTCCTTCGCTGCCGAAAGAATTGCCCCCGCCCAGGGTTTTTTGTTCTGATGAGTGGCGATCGGCATTTGTCTCTGCCCCATAGTAATTTTTTAGTAGTTTACCACAGTTCGTAGTAATCGATGAGCGCGATTTAAAAAAGTTAGTTCTAAATCGCGCTCATCCATTACTACGAGCCTATTCCCTATTCCCTATTCCCTATTTTTAATCAGTTCGCATCCAGCGGAAAACAGAAGATATGGCGCGATCGATAAAATTATTTGGTCTTTCTTCCAGTAATTTTCGTTGAGCTTTATCTCGTTCTAATTCCAATTCTGCGATTAATTTTTCTCCTTTTTGTTCGCGGATAAGAGTAACCAAATAATCGTGGGCTAATTGATAGCGATCGTCTGGTACGTCTGGTATTAATAATACCAAACCGGAAGCAACTAAAACTTCCAAAGTTTCCTCTACTTTCTTCCTTTCTGCTGATAAATCTTCTGCCAGTTGGGAAGTGGTTTTGAGCGGACGAATGCCATTTTTTTCTGTCAGGGAGTAAAAAAGTAGAACGGCTAAACGTTCTTTTTGCAAACCGCAATCTTTGATGTATTTATCTAAAAAATTCTCCACTAATTGCTGTTTGGGATTATCTCCGAGTTGGCGATATTGTTCTAAAGTATTAATGCCCCGTTCTTCCAATTCTGCCCCCACCAGTTGCAATTCAATCGGGCGGACTTCTTGCATTTCTAAAGCTAAATCTTTAACTGCTTCATCAATTAAGGCTGATTCTAAATTTAAGCCTGCCGTTTCTGTTAAATTTTGCATCAGACTTTTGGCATTAGCGGCTGAGAAATTACCTAAATAGTAAATAACTTCTTTAGAGAGAATTTCATAATTGATGATTTCTTCTAAATTAGTCAGGCGATCGCCCTCCAATAAATAATGCAAAAAGTCGGTTCGCATCGACAAAATAACTTTCACCGAACCCAAACTCAGACAATCTCGTAAAAACTGATAAAACGGCAACCTTTGTTCTAGTTTGGTGCAAACCAAGAAAAACTCTTCAAACTGGTCAAAAATTAACACCTTTAAGCTATTTGGCTCGTCACTTTTCCGCAAGTTTTCTAACACCGATACCAGGTTCCAGGTTTCCGGATGGGGTTCTCGCAACCAATCGGTATAAACCCGCAAAATGATCGGCAAAATCGCTACATCATCTATAGCCCCGGGTTGCAACAACATCGGCAGCAAACCTGCATTGAGCAAAGAACTTTTGCCCGCGCCAGACTTACCATAAATAACGATTAATTTGTGGCGATCGCTCTTAATTCTCGCCAGCAAATTATTAACATCCTGGAGGCGATCGCTTGCCTCAATTTCCCTGGCAACTACCCCGTTAGCAACCGAGTTTTGTGGGGTTGGTAATTGACGAGCGCCAATAAAAGCTCGCATCCCATATTCCTGCTCAATTTTCAACTTTTCTTCTTTAATTTTAGCAGCTTGTCCGTATTTATCTTGGTCGAAATAAAGCTTGTGTAACGCCTTTAAAACTTGTAAATAAGTATCTAAATCCTGTTGTGGATTCGTTTTTTGCCGCGCCGCTTCCAAACGTTCGACAGTTGCCTCCCACTCCTGCAATTCCTCTCGGGATTCGGCCAAAAGCGCCAGATAAGAATTTTCCTCGCTGCTACCTTCCCAGCGATCGCCAAAAGATTGATTTTGAATCGCTAAGGCTAACTCTGCTAATTGATTGGCATGAGCCCATTTAGACCGGTTCATTGCCGCTTCGGCTAAAAAACCATAATCTGACGCCACTTGCTCTTCGGAACCATAAGTAATATGCAAATCTAAAGCTTTTTGGGCTATTTCTTGCAACTCTTCATAAGCTTCTAATTGCTGCAATACCTCAGCTTGTTTGCTAATAAATTTAGCAACTAAATCTTGACGTTGTGCCAGTTCAAATTTTTCTAAAGATTCCCGAAAGACATTTTTAGCTACTACCAAACAATCCTGTTTTTTAGTTTCGGAACTATTCTTAGCTAAACCGCAGTAACAGAGGCCGAGATGAAAAAACACCGCCCCCTGTTTCTGGAGTAAATTATTCAAATCTACGTTCTCTTCTATTAACTCAGTTTTAGCTATCTTTTGCAGCGATTTTAGGCTTTCTTCATAATTTTTGATGGCAGCATCTAGGCGATCGCTCTCGTAATTGTGCCGACCTATAATCAATTCTAAATCGGCTTTTTGCACTGGTAACTCTGTTAAAATATTATCCAGTTCGGCTATTGCTGTTTCTAATTCAGCTTGTCTTTCCCCGATAATTTCTGATAGGGGCTGAAACTGACTGGCGTTAGTATTGAAAACATTAGCAAATACAAGCTCGGCACAGTTTTGGAGCAGTTCGATTGAGGAATTAGGATTAGGCATACCCGTATTATAGCAATTTTATTTGAGATGTGTCCAAAATATCTCTGCTTTTTGCTAATTGCTAATTGCTAATTGCTAATGGAGAAGAAGATTCAGAAGAATTTTTGCTGGTAGTAAATCACCCTTTTTTGTTGACATCTGATTTGAAAATGCTAGAGCAATTAATAATTAACAATAGACTTCGCCGCAGAAGTAGGCAAAAGGCAAAAGGCAAAAGGCAAAAGGTAATAAATTTGAAGGATAAACGAACAAAAAAAGATTTTTTTGTGATTTTTGCAAGAGGTCTAATTAACAAAAATTGAGATGCACCCGATAACTACCTTTAACTAAATTATGACAGAATACAGTAATCAAGGAATTTACTCAAGACTTTTAACCGTTAACCAATGACTGCTACCCCTTTGTTACCTAAAACTTGGACTTGGCAAGGTTGGCCTATTTGCTATCAAGCACTCGGAGATACAGGGCCAGCCGTTGTCTTCGTACATGGTTTTGGCGCGTCTTGGGGGCACTGGCGGCAAAATATGCCTGCCCTTGCTGCCCGCTGTCGCTGTTATGCCATTGATTTAATTGGGTTTGGGGCCTCCGCTAAACCTGCCCCCAACAGTGAAATTGCCTACACCTTCGACACTTGGGGCCAGCAGCTCGCCGATTTTTGTCGGGAAGTGGTGGGAGGGCCAGCTTTTTTGGTCGGTAACTCTATTGGCTGTATTGTAGCGATGCAGGCTGCTGCAGATAATCCAGAGATGGCTTTGGGAGTGGTTCTTATTAATTGCTCTCTGCGGTTGCTCCACGATCGCAAGCAAGCTACTCTCCCTTGGTATCGTCAATATGGCGCAAAGCTAGCACAAAAGGTACTGAATGTCAAGATAGTCAGTCAATTATTTTTTAAACAGTTAGCCACCCGTTCCACCGTCCGCAAAGTTCTCTTGCAAGCTTATAAACGTCCCACGGCGGTAACAGAAGAGTTAATCGAGATTATTTTGAAACCTGCAAGCGATCGCGGCGCGGTAGAAGTCTTTGTCGCCTTTACCACCTACTCCCAAGGCCCCCTAGCTGAAGATTTATTGCCCCAGTTAACCTGTCCCGTTCTTATTCTCTGGGGCAGCGAGGATCCTTGGGAACCTATTGAAATGGGACGGGAATTTGCCAAATTCGATTGTGTCGATAAATTTATTCCCCTTGAGGGCCTGGGCCACTGTCCCCACGACGAAGCCCCAGAAATCGTTAACCCCATCCTAGAAGAATGGATAATTAACAATTAACAATTGACAATTAACAATTAACAATTAACAATTAACAATTGACAATTGACAATTAACAATTGACAATTAGCAATTGACAATTAACAATTGACAATTAGCAATTAGCAATTAGTAATTAGCAATTAGCAATTAGCAATTAGTAATTAGCAATTAGCAATTAGCAATTAGCAATTAGCAATTTTAGTTATTGGTTCCCAATTAACGACATCTTCTAACAAAGTTTGATAGCCCCTAACGTTAGGATGAAGACCGTCGGGGCATAAGCGCGATCGCCCCCACTCTTCTCCTCGTTCCAACCACATCTTAAAAATATCCAGATAAGGAACTCCTCTTTGTTCGCAAGCAATTCTGGTAGCTTCTTTGTAACGTTCTTGGTCGGCGTGGCTGTAATAAAAACAATCCAAAAACGGCATTTTACTCTCATCTACCGGCACCATACCGACAAATAATACCGGGCAAAGTTCTAGAGCTTCGTCCAATAATTCAGCCATCTTAAGTTTAAATTCAGCAAATTCGGTATATTGCTTTCCATCGGAACGCCCCAGTCTGGCAGAATCGTTCGTTCCCACCGATAAAATAATCAAATCTGGATAGCGATTTCTTAATTCGCCCCTATGGCGAAATTCTTGTTCCAATCTTTCTTTAACCTGGATGACTCCATTTCCGCGAATGCCCAAATTATAGAGGGCGTGACCCGGACTTAGCGGATGCATCCACTTACGCCGCAGTTGTTCGACCCAACCTCCTGCTACTGGGTCTCCATATCCATAAACCAGACTATCCCCAAGAGCGATTATCCTTTGAGGTTGTCCGTGTTTCTGACTAATTGAGGCCGAATTGGGAGCTGAAATTTGTGGCATAGACCGACGAGTTCCACTTTAGCTTTGGACTTTAGGCAGAGAGCCAAAATCTAGTTCATCTAAGGATGTCTCCTCGATCTCTTTAGATTCTGAGGCTCCACCCTCGACCTTAATTATATCAAGAGAACTTCTTAACAAAATGTTACTCGCAAACAGAATCTCGGTTCTAATGCTGTCCGGGCGTATTTTTCGAGATTTATTAAAATCCGGTCAAGTTTGGGTAAAGATTTGATTGTGAATTAATTTGGTAAAATTGATAGCATTTATTAACAAACTTAATAATATAGCAATCCCATTAGAGTCGTGTCAAAAACCGCGTAGCGTTTGAGAAGAGTCTGACTTCGATTATCGATACCCAAACAATTCAGGAAACCAAATCCCTGTGGGTTAACAACCATCCCAGGCAAAAAGTGGGTAATTGCAATAGCCCACTTGTCAATTTAAAAACCAGTCTGCCATTATATTAACAGAGTGAAACATCTTGATGGTTCGTCTAGGTTTCAAGCGACTTTAGGAGAGGCATCTGGACTGTAAACCTAGCCATCTGAGAGTTCGTCAATTGGGAGAAGCTCCATCAAGTGTATCTACTAAATATGCTGGTTGCGTTTTAAACCAGTCTAATATTCATCTGGTTGTACTGCCCGTCTTCCATGTTCTAACCCAGGTTTACTTAGAACATGGATTTTTTTTATTGGGGAATTGGGAATTGGTTTGAATCGCTGAAGCGATTACTACTAACAATTATCCAAATCTGAAGGGGTATTGTAATTGCGGAGCATTTTAGCTTCTTCTTCGCCTACGAATAAAGGTTTTACTGGCAGAGTGGGAAGCAAATTTTGGAAAGAGCGATCGCCCCTTTCCAGATACTTTTCTAAATCGAATCTTACCTCTTGGCGATAAAAACCGCATAAAGGTTCCCAACCTTGAGACTGTTTTGGTACTACAGCTAAAATCTCGGGAGGAACTGTTTCTAATTCAGATGCCCAACTTTTAATAATATCCGAATTTAATTCCGGCAAATCGCAACCGAGAAGTAAAATCCAAGAACTAGAAATTTGAGCCAACCCTCTGGCAAATCCTACCAGAGGCCCTTGCCCGGGAGTTGACTCAATTAACCACTGACAATCTGGCGGTAAAATATCTCGATAGCGTTCCGGCCAGGGAGTAATAATATAGACATTTTCCGTACAGTCGGCGGCTACTCGATAAACTTGTTTTAACATGGGAGTACCTTGCCAATCGATTAAGGCTTTATCTCTACCCATGCGCGAGCTTTTTCCACCCGCTAAAATTAAAGCTACTAAATAGTTTTCATCTTTATAAATATCGGTCATTTTAAGAATTTTAAAAATGGGAGCATCCCATATTTGTAATTTTTACCCCTCGATAATTTCATTGAGAAAATAAATATGCAAAATTGAGATGCTCCCTTAAAAATTTGTTTGCTAGAACAGGCATTCTGCCTGGGAGCCGTAGAACAGGCATCCTGCCTGGGAGCCGTAGAACAGGCATCCTGCCTGGGAGCCGT
>CAZUCT010000294.1:0-8304 GCA_964619285.1 uncultured bacterium
TTACGACTAAAGTCGTTACTACGAACTTTTACGACTAAAGTCGTTACTACGAACATTAAGGCAACCAAATATTAGGAAAAAACGACTTACCGAACTCTCGAATTAAACGATTAACCGTCCTCAAAACCTTAATATGTTCTTCGTCTGGTTCCACCGGCATAATCTCCGCCTTCTCCCCACTTCCCAACAAATCTATAACTAAATTTGCCGCCTCCAAACCAGTAACATAAGCCTTTTCCTGAGACCAGGAACCGTGACGGTTAACAATCCAATCCCCACTCATAAAGACATTCTTAAAACTGGTAGTTGCTGGCAACATATATTGATAGCTGCCCGGGTAAAAATGAGTAACTGCTTGAGACAACCTGACAACAGTTTTATCGACTATTTCAGCTTCCCCAAAAGCGGGAATGCAAGTAGTTAAATATTGCTTGACTATTTCGACAATTTCAGCGTCGTCTAAAGGTAAAAATTGATTGGCATGATAAAAATCAACCTCCACAACTGTATTCGGTTCGTCTTTAAATTCATCGTGGATGGCGTTTAAATCAAAAAACGTCCAACCGGTAGTTGCATCAAAACCAAAACAAGCATTAGAAGCGCGAGGAATAGCAATCTTTCGGTCAAACCATAAGCGAGTTGCTAAAACATCTATTCCTCCTAAATTATTCAGATTTCTAAATTCCTGGCGACTTTGTAAAACAGAACTTCCAGACATAATTTTTTTCATTCCCGAGATACCCACGGCAAAAATTACCGCATCGGCATCAAAGATTTTATCTCGACAAACTACCGCTTTCCCTTGGTTATTATCGCCAACAATTAAATTTGTTACTCGTTGGTTAGTTTCGACTTTTCCTCCTAATTGTTCGATAGCTTCTACCCAAGGTTGAAAAATCTTTTCCCCCACAGTTCCGCGACACCAAACCACATCGAAATTAGGCTGATGGGCGAGGATGAAATAATACAACATTCCCAAAGCTGCAGCTGCCGAACATTGCTCGCCGGGGGCAAATAATCCTACTAATAACATGGGATTAAAAGCATCGCTATAGAGACGGGCAGAAACTCCATATTGTTTGAATAATTCTCTAGCAGTTACGGCATCGTAACGCCGCCACGCTTCGTCCGAATTATCGAAATCTACGAGGGAGTAAAGGAGGGGAAGGGCAGAGAGGCGATCGCTCAATGGCAGTCTTTTAAATTGAGGATAAATAAAAGTTCCCAAGGGCGTTGGCAGTGGCGGTTGTTCTTGAAAAATTGGCGATTCTACCTCCAAACCTGCGGGGGAATATTGGGCAGATTGAGTCCAAGGAGTAAAAGGGTTTAAATTTAATTCTTTGACGAGGGAAAAAATGTTTTTATAGGGATACCAAAAACCGTGGATTCCTACTTCGACGGAACGCCCGGTTGGAGTTTTCCAACCCGCGACTAAACCTCCTGGATGGGGTCCCGCTTCTAAAAGAGTAACGTCATAACCATTTTTTGCTAAGTGGTAAGTTGCTCCCAAACCGGCCCAACCGGCACCGATTACGATTACTTTTTTGCTCATTTTTGTTAGTTGTTAGTTGTTAGTTGTTAGTTGTTATAGCAATCCTAAATGATTTGTGGCAAATTTTTCCATAAAAATAGATTTTTAGGGGCAAAGCCTTGCTGGCGTTCAATTTTTAGAAAAAGCAGAAGTGTTGATGTCCGAATGCTTTGCCCCACCCCACGTTTCATTTTCTGTCTTTTTATTTATTGTTGGATTTTTTACAAATAAGTACCCGTGCAAAATTAATTACATACCGAACAGGCAAGATGCTTTACGGGGGCAAATTTTTCTGCAAATATTTTTGCATACCTACTTAGTTTAGGATTGCTATAATTGTTAATTGTTAATTGTAATCTCAAGTTAAACGTGGAGCCGGGGCAAAGCATTCGGAAAGTAATATTAATGGTTTGTTAAAACATTTGTCGCCAGCAAGGCTTTGCCCCTACAAATTTATGTTTCCTAAATTTATTTAACTACCATTCATTAAAGTTTCTCCAAAACTACTATGGTATCGTGTTTAATATTTCCCGCCCAATTTACATTTCTGGGAAGGTTTAACTTCCGATTTTTTAATAATAGGTGAAAATTAAATATTTCTCTAAAACCAACATCGCTAGCTATTTCGCTCAAAATAGAAGCTACTGGAATTTCCACTCCACAAATTTTACTAACATCCCCTATGGCAAAACAATAATATCCTCCTTTCCGCAAACGCTCGTAGCAACTTTGAAAGTGGGACTTCATATCCACAAAATATTGATAAACTACTCTAGCCCTCAATTGATTTTGACCTTGAGAAGCCCGATATTTTTTAGCAAAGTAAATATCTTCTATTAATCTGTCGAGATTTTGATAACCAGTTTTTCCCAATTCTTTCCATTCTTGTTTGGCAATTCTTTCCGTGCCAATTTCATTTGAATATAAATTTAATCTGTCGCGATCGCTCTTCACCATTCCCAACCAATGCAGTTCAAATTTAGCAGCCCAAACGTAATCTATGGCATTAATATAAGGAGGAGAAGTTACGATTGCGTCGCATTGCCAATTCCCAGTAATTGTTCTTGCATCTGCTGGAAATAATTCTTTAATTATTCCTAGATAATTATTTAAAAAAGGATTCCATTCCTGAATCGCGTCAACAGCTTTATCGAGATAAAATTCAAAATAGTTGAAGGTGTCTTCGCGAGAGCGTTGGGGTATTTTTTCAAACTTGCTTCTCCTAGCAGCTAAAATCATTCCATCGTTCATGTTGGAAGTTTTTCTTACCGTAGAAGCATAAGCCAACCAAAGTAATTTTTGAGTATTTGGCGGAGATTTGACAATTTGCTGTTTGAGAATTTCTAGCCCTTCTCTTACCGGTTTTTGAAACCAAAAATCTCTCTTAGTAAAATTGATAGTTTCTGGCGCATCTTTCTGCCTTAAAGTATTATTCAAAATTATTTCTTTTTCTGCTAAAATTTGCTGTGGCGATAATAAAGTAGTTTTAACTTGACAAATTAAACGACTTAGGACTTGCGGAGTAATAAGGTACCGACTTGTTGGGTTGCGTTTCACTCCACCCAACCTACGATTTTCCTTCATCTGGTAGTTTATTTTTGCGCGACTCCTTTAATTGATTTTTTATTGCTTCAATTATTGAAGTTCCAGAGCCGGCAAACGGTTCTAAAATTGTCAACTCTTTCCTGGCATATTTGTAGAGAAACCAACGAGGTATTTCTGGAATTGACTTACCAGGTTGAAATCCCAAAGAATAAATTTTTAGCGGTGTTTTTCTTTGAATAGAAATAAAAGTGCCTTTTTGAATATCTACAGGAATTTCTCCTTCGACATGAAGGTATTTAGTTTGAACGGTATTTGTCATAATTGAGTATGAGTACTCGTCACTCGTCATGAGTATGAGGGGCAAAAATGAGACGATCCAAAAAAAAGCTATAAAATCTAATTGAAGTAGTATGCCGTTTGCCAAGGGCAAGCGGGTAATTACCACATAAACAAAGAAAAGTCAAGATAATATTTGTGATTTACTCAGAACAGAACGGCCCGGGGCTGACTCTGAAAAACCTATTTCCCTTCGAGCTAGATAAATTCCAGCAAGAGGCGATCGCTGCCCTGGATGCCGGAAAATCCGTAGTAGTATGCGCCCCGACGGGAGCTGGCAAAACCCTAATCGGAGAATACGCCATTTACCGAGCCCTAAGTCAAGGCCGAAGAGTATTTTATACCACGCCCCTCAAGGCACTGTCCAACCAAAAATTGCGGGACTTCAAACAGCAATTCGGGGACGAGATGGTAGGATTAGTCACCGGAGACGTGTCCTACCATCGGGAGGCCCCCATCCTGGTAATGACCACGGAAATTTTCCGCAATATGCTCTACGGCACCCCCATCGGCGAGATTGGCACCTCCCTGGAGGGAGTCGAAGCAGTAGTATTGGACGAGTGCCATTACATGAACGATCGCCAGCGAGGCACCGTCTGGGAAGAGTCTATAGTTTACTGCCCGTCAGGAATTCAACTCCTCGCCCTCTCCGCCACCGTCGCCAATAGCGATCGCCTCACGGACTGGATAGCTAAAGTACACGGTCCCACCGAACTTATCTATTCGGACTTTCGACCGGTTCCCCTCCAATATAACTTCTGCAACGCTAAAGGTTTATTTCCCCTACTGGATAAAAGCCAGAAGAAAATCAACCCCCGCCTCAGACCGAAAAACAGGAACCAGCATCGCCAAAGGGGCAGACAAGAAGAACCATCTCTCACCTTTGTTCTCGCTCAACTGCAAGAACGGGATATGTTACCCGCTATCTATTTTATCTTTAGCCGTCGCGGTTGCGCTCGCGCCGTCGAAACAGTAGCGCGGAGCAGTATAACTCTGGTAAACGATCGCGAAAAGTCTCTACTGGAAAATAAGATAGGAGAATATCTCAATCGCCACCCCGAACTATCCAGCAACCAACAATTAGAGCCCCTAACTCGTGGCATCGCCGCCCACCATGCCGGAATGTTACCCGCTTGGAAAGGTTTAGTAGAGGAACTCTTCCAGCAAGGTTTAATCAAAGTAGTATTTGCCACCGAAACCCTGGCCGCTGGTATCAATATGCCGGCCCGAACTACCGTCATCTCCAGTTTATCCAAACGCACCGACGACGGACACCGACTCCTAAAAGCCTCCGAATTTTTGCAAATGTCCGGGAGGGCAGGACGTCGGGGAATGGACTTGCAGGGTTATGTAGTAACGGTACAAACTAAATTTGAAGGCGCAAAAGAAGCCGCTTATTTAGCGACCTCGGGGGCGGATCCTTTGGTGAGTCAGTTTACCCCCAGTTACGGTATGGTGTTGAACTTGCTACAAACCCATACCATGCAAGAAGCTAGGGAATTGGTGGAGAGGAGTTTCGGTCAGTATCTCTCGAATCTATCTTTAATACCGAAATTAGAAGAGAGCGATCGCCTCAAAGAAGAACATATAGCCGTTCAAGCCAAATTAGGCATTTACGACGAAGACGATATTAACAAATTACAAGAGCTCTTAAGCAGTTATGAAAAACTCAAAGAATGGTTGAAAGAAGAGAAACGACTCTTAAAGATTCTCGAAAAACAAGCCGAGGAAACCAGACTCCAACAAATATCCCCACTGGTGTCTGAGGCGCCGATAGGTACCATTCTCAGCCTCAAAGGCAAACACGTTCCCACCGCCAAACGGGCCAACGCCGACCCCGTACCCGCCATCTTAGTAGCCCAGGTACCCAGTTCCGGCAAACTCCCTTACGAATTGTGTCTGGGAAAAGATAATCGCTGGTACGTCGTCGCCCCCGTAGATGTAGTCGGCCTGCACTCGAACCTACCGCGCTCCACTGCAGCAGATAAAATACCCCTGCCAGAAATGGAGCTGAGGTTGGGGCAGTGTCGTAAGTCCGACGAAACTACTCAAGGTATCGCCGAGTTAATACCAGAAATTCCACCGCCGCCACCCAACCCAGAAGTAGTACGGCAAAAACAGAAAATTCAGGAAGTAGAAGGGCAACTGTCGGCCCATCCCCTCAACGAATGGGGCAGCCCTCGTACTATGCTCAAGGGTTGGCGGCGACTGCTGAAATTGGAAGATGAAATTGGAGAATATCAAGCAGAGTTAGACCAATATTTGGCGCGTTACTGGCAGGAGTTTCTCAATTTGATTTCCATTCTGCAAATCTTTAGCTGCGTCGAAGAAGTTGGAACTTCGGAGGTAAAACCGACGGTATTGGGTCAAGCTTGCGCTGCCATTCGAGGGGATAACGAGTTATGGTTGGGTTTGGCTTTGATGTCTGGCGCTTTGGACGATTTGGCTCCGCATCATTTCGCCGCCGCTTGTGCTGCTTTAGTTACGGAAGTGTCCAGGCCCGATAGTTGGACTAATTATGACTTGTCTGAAGAAGTGGAGGAGGCTTTGAGGAGCTTGCAAAATCTCAGACGCCGACTTTTTCAAGTCCAACGCCGATATAAGGTAGCCTTGCCAGTTTGGCTGGAATGGGATTTAATTAGTTTGGTCGAACAGTGGGCCCTGGGAGCGGATTGGCTGGAATTGGTGGATAATATCAGTTTGGATGAGGGGGATGCGGTCCGGATTTTACGCCGGACTCTGGATTTATTATCCCAGATACCGTACATCCCTTACGCATCGGACTTAATTCGTCAGAATGCTGCCAGGGCCAGACAGTTAATCGATCGCTTCCCAGTTAACGAAGAGGTTGAGTAGATAATGCTGGCGGATGCGATCGCGATTTACTCAATTGACCTCAACGCGGGAATGCCCCACAATTTAACTGTAGCATCTTTGCTGCCGCTGGCAAGCATTTGGGAGTCGCGGCTGAAGGCGATCGCATATACCAAAGATTTATGATAGTAAGAACCATAACCCCCTCCTTCAAAACTAGCAAGCATTTCTCCCCCATCCAGATTTAACAATCCGATCTTTTGACTGTAGGTATAGCCGCCGGCGAGGGAGAGAGTTTTCCCATCGGGGGCGATCGCGACTGAGGCTACTGGTTCGCTTTTGACAACGATCCTCTCGATCTCTCCTGCGTTGGCGTTCCATAAATTAATTGTTTTCTTTCCACCGTGAGAATTGGCGAGCAATTCTGTGGTGGGATGAAAACTAACGGAAAAGACGATGCCGGAATTTGCATTCAAAGTCTGAATTTCCTCCCCACTCTGCAAATCCCAAAAGAAGGTGATAGAGCTTCTAAAGTCGGCGACCGGACATATTTGCAGATGAGTATTAATTCTTCATATTCCTTTACATCGCACTGTTTTGTATCTGACGATCCAATTGTAACAGTTCCCAAAAACGATGAGCGCATAATAAAAAAGCAAATGCCGATAAAAAAAATGCTGTCAGAGAAATCCACTTCCTGGGAGCAGTCTTAGAGATTTTATAAAAACACAACAAGGAAATACTCAAACTTATAATTGATAATAGAGTCGCGACAATAGTTAAAATCACCAAAGCTACTAATGCATCTGCATCTATAGTGCTTGCTAATTTAGAATCGACAGAACCTAAATATGGATACAAAAAAATATCTATAACAGTAAACCAAATTAGAGCGAAGGAGATCGAGTTCGTTACAAAAACAAAAGTAATACAACAGCAAAAGCTTCCCTTTTTGATTTTATTATTATTGTTCGTTTTCACCTCAAACCTCCACTCATTTTTTCTACTTATTACAATCCACAAGTTTCTTGAGAACCTTGAGTATGACTCGAAGGCAGGCAGGCATTGTCGCAGCCGCATTCTAATATTCGCTCTAGTTGATGTTGACTCACGCGGTTTTGAATAGCTTCTCGACCATAACCCCCGGCATACCCATATTCCCACAATTCATCGAATGTCAACCCTGCTCCTGCATTGTAGGCTCCAGCAATTGTCATTAGCTCCCTTTGAGTTAGCTGGTCAGCATTTTTGCCAGGAGCGTAAATATTTCTAAGATTCGATAAATGTCGGGCTGCGATCAACGTATTCTCTCGCGGATTTTTTAAAGATTCAATAATCTGTAGCATTTGCTGACGACTCAATTGATTGGGATTATTATACCTTAATGCTTCAGCAGCAGTTGGTATTTGTAAGCTGTAATTCCCAAAGGAAGTTTGACTAGGTGGAACATTAAATGGATACGGTAAAATAGGTGCAATACTTGAACTACGTCCCCAAAAGGCTAGATCGTCGAGCAAATGAGGAGCTCCTCCAACCTCCATGTGCGCAATAGCTGCCAATAAAGTTGAAGGAATGTCAAATTGGCGCGCTGCCGTTTTTATAACTTCTCTATAGCCGCAGCTCCATTGATTTTTGAACTCATTAATCTCAATTTGCCCCATCCCATACTGAAGTGCTTTGCCCAAGTTCCACTCCTCAGTTCTTGTGTCAACTTGTGTTCCAGCGGCAGCGTCAATTATTTGTTGATGGATAGGACTGAGATTAATCGGTTTTTGCGGTTGACATAGTTGGTTGAGGTCTAGATCCGGTGGTAAAATGTCATATCCTGTGTTGCATGTAGCACCCATTTGCAGACCTGTTGGATCCGTAAAATTAAGCGGATCGTTCCCCACATACCCATACAAATTAACATCCCCACCAGCAAACCCAATCGGGTCCTCGCTCACAAACCGCCCCACCTGCGGGTCATAATACCGCGCCCGATAATAATACAACCCAGTCTCCTCATCAAACTCCCGCCCCCTAAACCGATAACCGCTACCAACCGTCTCATCAGTCATTGAAACCACATTCCCAAA
>CAZUCT010000295.1:0-5544 GCA_964619285.1 uncultured bacterium
TAAAGCTAGTTTAGGCTTTATTTGGCATTAAATTCTGTTCAAGTCCCGTTAATTTGAGTTTCTATTTCTTGTCCGTAACCTTCTTGAGTGTAGAGAACTTCAATTTGTAAGTTTTGTAATTCAGCGGTATAAGGTTGAGCTTTATAACCGTTATCGGGAGCAAAAATCACATGATAATCGAGTTCTTTAAAAATTTTTAGTAATTGAAATAATCGCCTCGAACCAGATTCTTTATCGTAGCAGGGTGGGTAACTGTCAATTACCAAAATTGTGCCTTTGCCCAAATATTTTCTACTAGCAATTAAAACATTTTCTGCACCTCGGTTGGGTAAATAACTAACTAAAGCTTTTTGCCACTTTTGCCGAAACTTTTCTTGATTGATTGTTTGATAGCGTTTGACACCGCCACTGGTAGAAGTTCCCGAACTAATTCCCTCATAATGAACTACCTCAGACTGTGGTTGATACATTACTTTTAAACCCAATTGCTCGCGGATGGCAAAACACAAATCTGTATCTTCATAATAAGCTGGGGCGAATTTTTCTTCAAATCCTCCTAATTTTTGAAATACCTGTCTTTTTACCATTAAACTTGCCCCAGAGCAATAGTCAACCGGGCGCAAATAATTATATTGAGGATCGTAGGGATTTTCGTTGCGACCGTAATTCCAACCATTAGCATCTTGCCAGATAATTCCCCCCGCCTCCTGCAAGGCACCGCGAGGGTAAATTAGTTTAGAACCAACGGCACCCACTTGAGAATCATTTTGAAAAACTGCGAGCAAACTTTCAATACAGTTGGGGCGAATTTCCGTGTCGTTGTTGAGAAAATATAAATATGCCCCTTTAGCAAGAGAAGCTGCTTTATTACAAGAACCAATAAAACCTAAATTAGTTTCGTTATTAATGAGGATTAAACCGTCAATTTTTTCGAGAGTTTCTTGAGTGCGATCGCTCGAACAGTCGTTAACTACTATTACTTCTAGAAACCCGGTTTCTTTGAGAAACCGGGTTTCTGTATTTTTAACTAAAGCGCACAAACACTTAAGGGTATATTCAATTTTATTATAAACTGGAATAATAACAGAAATTTCAGGGACATTGCAGTAAGGAAATATTAAATTTGTTTCTAAAACATTTATTGGCTGACTTAGATTTTTATTATTACAATTGATTTTTGTTTGGGGTCTAATTTTGTTTAACTGGCTGCGAGCATGGATATCTTTGGGGTCAATTTCTATCGCTTTTTGATAGTAATAGGAGGCATTCTGCAAACCCGATGTAACTTTTTGGTGAAGAGCGTAGTGCAATTTTTCTTTAACTTTAGGTAAATTCGGTGCTAGGGCGATCGCTTTTCTATAAACCGGAATTGCCTCATCCCATCTTTTTAGCTGAACTAAAGATTCTGCGAGGTTATAATAAGACCACTCAAAATTAGGGTTCAACTCTATTGCTTGCCGATAAATGTTAACCGCCTCTTCCCATTGTCCCAACTTCAGTAAAACATTGCCTAAATTATTATAAGACCAACTAAAATCGGCATTTAATTCTATAGATTTTTTGTAAGCAACAATAGCATCATCAAGATTATCCATTTCTTGCCACAAATTGCCCAATTTATGATGAACCTCCCAGAAATTAGGTTCATTTTCAATCGCTTTTTGATAAGCTTTGATTCCCGCTTCCAAATCTCCAGTTTTTTTGAAAATATCTCCTAAATAATTATTAAAATCGGGATTTTTGGGTTCGATTTCAATTGCTTTTTGATAGTGAGCGATCGCCTCTATTAATTCTCCCTTTTCTTCTAAAACTTTAGCCAAACTATAATGAGGGTTAGGGGATTTATTTATGCTCTTTCGTTGAGATTCTGGAACTGTTTTTCCTCCCAATTTTTCCTTTGCTTCTGCCAAACTTTGACGAGCTTCTTCCCAATAAGGTTCTATCTCTAGTGCTTTTTGGTAATGAGCGATCGCCTCCTCCCACTTCCCTTGCTTTGCTAAAGCCTTTCCCAAACTATAATGAGGTCTCGCCAACTTGAGCCGCTGGCTATTTTTATTTGTGGCATCTGAGTTCTGTTCTGGTTGCATGAGAAGAGAATTTTTATCCATCGTAATTGCTAGAGAGTCGGTTTTGTATTGCCAGGCACCAAGTTTTTTGAGATCTCAGAAACCCGGTTTTTTCAAAAAACCGGGTTTCACAGGCCGATTCTCTAGGCTGCTGTTAACTTTACCAAATTGGCACTAAATCTAGAACGAATCCCGGCAAAACATTTTCACCAGATACCGTCTGAGGATTCTCCAATATTTCCACATCCCCACTGGGTCGATAAACTTCTACTTGTCGTTTTTTCCGATTAATTAACCAACCCAATTGTGCCCCATTTTCTATATATTCTCCCATCTTGGCGCGAGTTTTCTCCAAAGAATCGCTTGGCGACATTAATTCTACTACAAAATCGGGGCATAAAGGCGGAAATGTATCTTGTTCTTCTGGCGTTAAAGCATCCTATCTTTCTCTACTTACCCAAGAAGCATCCGGGGCGCGTTCGGAACCATTTGGCAGTCGAAAACATCCATTAGAATCAAATGCTTCCCCCAGATTGTTTTTTGAATTCCAAATCTCTAACTGAGTTCCTATTTTTAGATTTCTTTTGCTGGTATTTCCCCCAGTAGGCGACATAATAATTAATTCTCCTTTAGCACTCCTCTCAAATCTTAAATCGTCATTTTTTTGACATAACTGCCAGAATTGTTCGTCGGTTAAGTCTATTTCTAGCTCTAATCTTGGGGGTAAATAAATTGTTGATGGTTCCATTTTGCGCTTTTGTTTTTAAATAGCTTTAGTGTTTAACAACCCGCCTCGCAGTGAAAATCATAGAGTTGTCTTAAAGTCCCCCGGATTTAGGGGGATTCTGCTAAGTCAATAGCCTTCCGATATGCATTCACGGCCTCTTCTATCTGCCCCAATTCTTGCAAGCCATCTCCTAAATGATTGTAAACTTCCCAAATATCTACCTTCCCTTCTATTTCTTCTGCCTGACTTCCACCCTTGGCATCTAACTCTATTACTTTCTGATAACAAGCGATCGCCTCTTCCCACTCCCCCTTCTCTGCCAAACCTTGCCCCAAACCATAATAACTGCCAATTGACTTATTATTCAACTCCACTGCCTGGCGATAATAACCAACAGCCTCCTCCCACTGCTGTTGAGAACTAAATATTTGCCCCAAACCAAAATAGGCTTCCCACAACTGAGAATTTAGCTTAATTGCTTGACGGTAACAACCGACACTTTTTTCGGTTTTGCCTTCTGCTAAGTAACCTTTACCCAAAGTGCAAAACTCCTCAGCAGTAAACCAATTGGGATGCTGGATTAAAGCTTTGTAAGATAACTCTTCTGCAGCTTCAGCTTTACCCACTTGCTGGAAAGCCCAAACCAAACCTTGATAACCATCCCTCAAATCTGGGTTTAACTCGATCGCTTTCTCATAACAGCCAATAGCCTCCTCTGCCCGATCCATTCCTTGCCAAGCTTGCCCCATTATCAGATAAGCCTCAGCCTGGGGCTCGATTTTTATCCCTAACTTTCCAGCAGCGATCGCCTCCTCAAACTGCTTCTGCCCCAAAAAATCCCTAGCCTTCTCTAACCAATTTTCATTATTTTCAACAGAGCTTGTAGCATCTTGCCTGTTGGATGAAGTTAAAACGTCCTTGGCCTTCACCTGACTATTACCATTAACTTGTTCCTGTCTGCCAGTGTTAGCTCGTACTTTCTTAGATACCAGAGGGCCCCCATTAAGTTCTTTAGCCTTTTCATAACAAAAAGCAGACTCATCCAGTTTCCCTTGGCGTTTGAGGGCAGAACCCAAATTATGATAAGCAGCAGCATAATTGGGATTCAATTCTATCGCTTTGCGATAACACCATACAGCCTGACTTATTTGACCTTCTCGATACAAAGTGTTGCCTAAGTTAAAATATTGGTTGTGACTTACATTCTGCGGCTCTAAAGTATATGCCTGATACCAACAATCCGCAGCCTCAGCAGACTTACCTACCTGAGTCCAAGCTTTAGCCAAATTGCGATAGGCCCCTGCAAAGTTGGGTTTCAAGGCGATCGCCTCTTGATAACAAGGAATGGCCTCCTGCCATTTTTGCTCCTCAGCGTAGAGATTCCCCAAATTAGCCAAAACCGTAGCATCGTTTGGAGCTAAAGCTATAGCTTTACTGTAATTTTTTTCGGCCTCCGCCAGTTTGCCGCTTTCTTTGAGAGCATTACCCAAAACGGTGTAAGCTGCTGCCAAATCTGGTTTCATAGCGATCGCCCTTTCGCATTCAGCGATGGCCTGTTCCCATACTCCCTTGGCAAAATAAGCATGAGCCCTCTGAACGTGAAGTTCCGCTAAATTGATAGTTGTTTCCCCTTTGGCCGCAGGAGCAACGAGGCTAGATTGCGGGGCCACCGATTTTACCGAGGCCCAGCCATTCAATGGCTGCCATTGAGGAGACTCTGGGGATTTCCAGCGTTCCCCTAATGTTTTTTGCGTTTCCAAAGCTGGAGGAATTTCTGGTTCCACACCCAATTCCAAATCGGATTTCATCCCTCCCAAATTCCAATAAGTATCGCTTAAATTTGGTTCCACCGTAACTAATGGTTGCTGTCGGTTAGCAGGGGGATATTGCACTTTAAATTCTGGTTTTTCTGGATAAGAAATCGTTGGCGATAGCAAATAATTGTTACTTCGTATTGGCAAAGAAGATTCTAAATAGCTCAAGGTCACATCGTGTTTTAAATTAAAAGCAAAAGCTACCGAATTTATCAACTCATTAACCACGCGATCGAAATGCTTCAATGCATCTCGGACAATATTTTCCTTTGTTATTTGTGCAGGCTTGATTACGCCGCCATTCTCCATACTCTGCAAATCATACATCATCAAATTAGATGCAGTTTGCTTCAATTGTTCTGCTTTTTGCCAGATTTCTTGAGGAATAGCTTGCCGTCCCCATTCTGCCTGAAATCCTAAACCCAATCGATTTTGTTCTTGATATTGTTTGCCTTGGCGTTTGAGGGCTTCTCCCAAATTTTCGTAAGCACCTTTTAAATTAGGATTTAATTCTATAGCGCGGCAATAACAAGATATGGCTTGATTGATTAAATTCTGTTTTAACAGAGTATTTCCTAAAATCAAATGTTCTTCCGCAGTTGCTTTTTGCGGTTCGATGCTGTAAGCTCGATACCAATATTCTGCAGCTTCTTGTTGTTGCCCGACTTGAGTTAAAGCAGTAGCTAATTTGCGATAACCTTCGGCAAAATTTGGTTGAAGTTTGAGAGATTTTTGATAACATTTAATAGCGTCGTGCCACTGTTGCTGCTGCGCGTATAAAATACCCAAATTTAGATAAATTTCTGGGTCGTTGGGAGAGAGAGCGATCGCCTTTCGATACCACTGCCAAGCTTCTTCTACTTTCCCTTGACCCTGCAACATTTGCCCCAATTGTTTGTAAGCAACTAGGGTATCTGCTGAAACCGGGTTTCTTTCC
>CAZUCT010000295.1:5644-8278 GCA_964619285.1 uncultured bacterium
AGTTCGACATCTCCAGAAACCCGGTTTCTTTGAGAAACCGGGTTTCTTTCCAGTTCGACATCTCCAGAAACCCGGTTTCTTTGAGAAACCGGGTTTCTTTCCAGTTGACCTTCCAAAAATAACGCTTGCTGGCGACTTTCAGCAGCAGCCTCCTTTTGACCGATTTTTTCGTAGGCCCTGGCCAAGTTCCGGTGGGCGGGGGCTAAATCTGGCTTGAGAGCGATCGCTTTTTGGAAATATGCGATCGCTTCCTCCCACTCTTGCCTTTGGGCACAAATAGTACCCATATTAGTATAAGCCTCGGCAAAATCTGGCTGAATTTCAACAGCCTTAGAGTACCACTCCCAGGCATCATCTGCCAGACTTTGTGCCTGAAGTATATTACCCATTGTTTTGCAAGCCGGCGCAAAATCTGGCTGATTTTTTAAAGCTTGTTCGCAAGCAGCTTTAGCCTCATCAAATTTTTTTTGTTTTAAAAATAATTGGGCTCTGTCGTTATAGTGAACGGCAGCTTCTGTGGGATTAACTTGGGATTGCATATTTTTATTATCGCTTGCAGTTCTCTTTGGTAAATTTCTTGTGGAATCTCGTTCTATTATATCCGTCTCTCTAGAAACCCGGTTTCTTTGAGAAACCGGGTTTCTGACCGACGTCTTCTTCTCTCTAGAAACCGGGTTTCTTTGAGAAACCGGGTTTCTGACCGATGTTCTCTTCTCTCTAGAAACCGGGTTTCTTTGAGAAACCGGGTTTCTGACCGATGTTCTCTTCATCATTTCTTCGAGATAATTAAGGTTAACCAAAATATCTTCCGTCAGAGGATTTGGATACATTAATTCTCTAATGGGATAACAAGGAAATCCAACTCCAGTCAAGTAGTAATGCTCTAACCCTAATTGTTGGCTGATGACCCAGTAATAATGTCTGATATAATGGGGAGAAAACAGTTCGATGACTGTAGTACCCGGCTGACAAAACATGATGTTTGTTAAACCGCTTCCATGGGGGGAAACTATGACTTTTGCATTGGCAAATAAGGCTATTTGTTCTTCCCAGGTCATTGATTCTGGTACGATGGTTGCCAAGCCATATTGGCTTAATAAATCGATTACCTCCTCTTCGTTTAAAATTCTTCTATACCTGGCTTTATTTCTACTAATATAAATTTTCTCTGGGTAAGAGTTGGAGTCAGGAATTAAAAGAGATTTTGTTGGTTTTTCCTTATTTAAAAATTCTCGGCGGTGAAATTCCAAGCCCCATTTAGGCAGCCAACCTAAATCTCCTGGGTAGGAGGGAACAATTAATTTATCGGCTTGGATGTAAGGGTGGCGATCGCTTTCTATAATCTTATCTTCCGGTATCCCTAAAATTCTTAATGTTTCTCTTTGAAATTCCTGTTGATAACTGTTAATTAAAAACCAATCTATGTCATCAAAATTAACGCCGTTAAGTCGCAATATTTCTAAGCGCGGCAAGATGTCAACCATCCAGTGAAAATAAACGTTTCCCGATAACCCCGATAATACTGCTACGGTGCCATCTATTTTTTCTAATGGAGGGAGTTCTTCTTGGCTAAAAATTCGATGTTTGTTAATATCGTAGTTTTGACATCCTGGCAACTGACCGGGATATTCTCTAGACACTTCTGCTAATAGTTGATTTTCCTCGTTAATAATAGCAACTGCATTACAAACCATCCAGGAATTTTTCTGAGGAACTATCCACGCCCTGCCATTAGGTAAAACTTTAACTTCTCGTATCTTGCCTGTCATTTCAGCCATCTTGCCCGTCATTTCAGGCATCTTGCCTGTCATTTCAGGCATCTTGCCCGTCATTTGATTTTGAGAAAACTCATAAATATTATGACCGATATGAACTGGTTTAAAATATTCCTTAATTCGCTGAAGGCACGGTTCGCAGTTTAAACCTTTACACTCCAAATTACCCTTTATTTTAGAAGTTTTTGAACCAGGGGCTTGAAGGGGGATTTCCCAACCTTTTACTACCGTTATTTTAGGTTTTTCTGGGGAGATATTTTCTGTTTTTAATAGGGTTTTTAATTCTTCTGAAATCAAAGAATTATCTGGTTTTATCGCCAATGCCCAATGAAAAACAGTTATGGCAGCTTTGACTCGTTTTTGTTTCGCCAAACTTTTGCCTAAAGCCAGGTGCAATTCAACATTTAACGGCTGAATTTTGAGAGCTTTTTTATAGTAAGTTTCTGCTTGCTGGTACTCCCCATATTCAAAAGAAACGTTGCCGAGATGGTAGTAAGTTAATCCTAAATAATCACCCCAGAAACCCGGTTTCTTAGATAAATCATTTAGGTTTATTGCTTCGAGAAATATAGCGCAAGCTATTTTAGCTTTTTCTAGTTGGTCTTCTCCCGTTAATTCTTTAGTTTTCTCGCAATATCCTTCGATGAAAGGATTATTTTTAATAACTTTTTGAAAACTTGCCATCCCTTCTAGCAGCTTCCCTTCTTCTAGGAAGGAATAGCCGCAGTCGCTGTTAGCAAAAATGTTATTTGGTTGTCGTTCTATTACCTGTTGAAAATAGGCGATCGCCTCCGAATGCAATCCCTTTTTTTGGTAAGCTTTGCCTAAATTATGGCGAGCTACAATTAATTCTGGGTCT
>CAZUCT010000296.1:0-8209 GCA_964619285.1 uncultured bacterium
TCCCCACACTCCCCACCCTCCCCACACTCTGACTTTTTCAGCAAGCCCTACTTAGGGTGCTAGCAGCGCACCTTACAAGCTTATTAATTGTTAATTGAGATAACCATGAATTCGGAAACAGAAAGCAAAGAACAAATACATCCTCAATATAAACGCGATCGCGAAACTATAAATGAGTGGTTAAAGGAAACAGAAACAAAAGAAATAAAAGAAATAAGCGATCGCGGTTTGGCAGAATTAGCGCGGTTAAAAATTCGCTATCGAGGTTTTCCCGGGGCGAGAGATATCCAAAAGGATTTAGAGGAAGTGATGGCAAAATGGGATTTAACTGAGGAAAGTCTCTACGAAAAGACGCGCAAAATTCACGCCAAAGGCAAAGTATTCAGAGAAGAAAAGAACGAACGAGACGACTGGATGTAAGGTTCGTAGTAATCGCAAAGCGCAATTTTACCAATTCCCCATTACCTATTTATAGAGCGCACACCTTGAAACAGTAAAACCAGACCGCCGATAACAATAGCGATCGCCAAACCGCCAACAACCGCATCTAACCAAGCCGTATTTTCCATTATTAGCCCTAAGTAAAATTAACTACATTATTTTCTAGCATATTCCTCGTCCTCAAGAAACCCGGTTTTTTTGAAAAACCGGGTTTCTTGACCTCTAGTTATTTTCTACCATATTCGTCTGAAATTGTCAATAGGTAATTCTCTCAAAAATCAGAAAACAAAGAACTTAAAAGCCACTAACTGTTTCTAGCGAACATTCTCTCCAAAGAATTATTAAATTTTTGCGTAATTTTAGGAAAGATAGAAAAAAGCGTGGAAAAATGAGAGGGTAGCGATTTTAAAGCCAACCAAATATGAGCTACTGCCTTAACCCTAGCTGCCAAAAACCGGAAAACCCCCATAACTCGGGTTCCTGTACAAGTTGCGGCGAAAAACTGCTCTTGCGCGATCGCTACCGAGTAATAAAACTCATTGGTAGCGGTAACTTTGGTAGGGTATTCTTGGCCCTGGACGAGGATCGACTCGATACTGCCTGCGTTATCAAACAGTTTATGCCCCAAAATCAACAACCGGAAGCGATCGCCATTGCTACCCAGTTATTCAAACAAGAAGCAGAGCAACTCTGTCAACTGGGAGAACATCCCCAAATACCATCTTTACTCGCCTACTTCCAACAAGATAACTTTTTATATTTAGTCGAACAGCTTATCGAGGGACAAAATTTATTACAAGAACTAGAACGACAAGGAGCTTTTAGCGAGGAACAAATCTGGGAACTTTTGATAAATTTACTGCCAGTTCTCCAATTTATTCACGATCGCCAAGTGGTTCATCGCGACATTAAACCTGAGAACGTCATCAAACGCGGGGGAAGCAACGGCATCTTTGCTAAAGCGGGGGAATTAGTCTTAATAGATTTCGGAGTGGCCGTAGTTAACAGCCACCTTTTACGTTCTCAAGGCAGCACTATTACCGGTACTGTCGGATACGCGCCGATAGAACAAATGCGAGGAGGATCGGTGTCTCCCGCCAGCGACCTTTATAGTTTGGGCGTAACCTGCATTCACTTATTAACTCAAGTTAAGCCCGAACAATTGTTCGAGCCTTATAGCGGCGAAATTACCTGGCGATCGCGTTTAATCGAAGGAGGTCGAACTGTTAGTAAAAAGCTAGGAGAAATCTTAGATAAATTAGTTCAAGACCTAGCCGGCGATCGCTACCAGTCCGCAGCAGAAGTCCTCGCCGAACTTCCCGGCAAAGATGCCGCAACCTGCTGCCAAAACAGGGATAATCTTCTAATTTTACCAAACTTATCCCCTCTGAATAATTCGAGCGATAAGCTAGATTTAGATAGCCTTAATGTAATTGCTTCGGCAGAAGTGGCAGCCAGGAAAAATATTTTTAAAAGTACCTATTTCAAAATAAATAATAAGCAAAATTATTGTTGTCAGGGAGATAGCTATATGTTAGGCAATATTGAAGCAGAATTTCAGCAGATAATCACCAAAAGGCAGGGACATTTATCTGCTACCCAAAAATACGATCGGTTAGAATATAATTTCACCGAACAAAAACCCGATTTAACTAACGATCCAACAGCAGTTAAAACCTGGGAATGCGTGCGCGTAATTAAGGGACACTCTGCCAAAGTAAATTCTTTAGCAATGGGACCGAAAGGGTTTATTTTAGTGAGCGGCAGCAAAGATAAAACTATTAAACTTTGGAACCCACAAACCGGGCAATTATTACATAGGTTTTTCGGTCACACTTCCGGAGTGGATAGCGTTGCTATTAGTCCCGACGGCAAACGACTGGTTAGCGGCAGTAGCGATCGCACCATTCTCGCTTGGAATTTTAGTAGCAGGTTCGCGATCGAGAGATTTTACAGTCATTCCGGTTCCCCTTACAGCCATCGTTTAGGAGCAGTAAACTCCGTTACCTTCAGTCCCGACGGTAAAATTGTTGCTAGCGGTAGCGAAGATAAAACTATTAAATTATGGAATCCCAGAAGCGGCGAATTGCTCTGCAAACTTGAAGGACATTTAGACGGAGTTTTATGCCTGAGTTATGCCGTACCTTACGACATTGAAAATAATTTAGCAACGGATAATTTTAATCCTCATAAATATCATACTTTAGCCAGCGGCAGCGCCGATGGAGAAATTAAAATTTGGCGTTTTGGCTTTTGGGAAAGCTTGCAAACTTTAACCGGTCATATAGGTGTTGTTAATGGAGTAACTTTCGCTCCAGACGGGCAAATTTTAGCTAGCGCGGGTGGCGACGGTACGATCAAATTATGGAGCGTTCAAACGGGGGAATTATTGAAAAGTTTTCCAGGGCATTCCGATGAGGTTTTGTCCGTTACTGTTAGTCCCGATGGCAAGACTTTAGCTAGCGGGAGTAAGGATGGTACGGTGAAAATTTGGGATTTGGAAAATTGGCAATTAATCGATAGCCTTCCGGGGTGCGATCCGGTAGTTTTTAGCCCCGATGGGGAAACTTTGGTAACGGGGGGCTCCGAAGGAGAGTTTTTGATTTGGCGGATGTCGAACAATTAACAATTAGCAATTGAACTGCCCCCAGGAAAAACTGGCTTCTCGCTAACAGTTGCCAAATGCACGATCGCATCTCCTTGATTTACCAGAGGATTCAACAAAGTAGAAATTACCAATCCATCCCCAGGAGCGCGAACGCTAGTCTTCTCCTCCCCAAAAGCATCGGAAATCGTTCCCAACAACTGTTTTGCCGCCACTCCCTCTCCTAACTCCACATTCAATTGTAAAATCCCGCTGCGAGGTGCCCGCACCCATTTAGTTTCGGTAACTACTACGGGTGGCGGCGGCGGCGGAAGAGTTGAAGGATACATATTCAGCGCCGCCATCACCCGCAAAATTCCTTGGACTCCCAGGGCGATCGCGTTAGTATCGAACCTCAAAGCCTCTCCCGCCTCGTAAAGCAAAACGGGAATGCCCCGTTGAGTAGCGGCCTGACGCAAAGAGCCATCTCGCGTCTGGGAGTGAATCATTACCGGCGCGGCAAATGCTTTAGCGCATTGATACGTTCTCTCGTCGTGAAGGTTAGCGCGAATTTGCGGTAGGTTCGTGCGACCGTCGGAAGCAGTATGCAGGTCGATACCGTGAGAAGACTTGCTAACTATTTCTTCCATAAATAAGTTAGCCAAACGACTGCCGAGAGAACCTCGTTTGGAACCTGGAAAAGCTCTGTTGAGATCTCGGCGATCGGGTAAATAGCGAGATTGTTCGATAAAACCGAAAACGTTGACTATTGGTACTGCAATTACAGTGCCATGCAATTGTGGCGGCGAAATTCGTTCCAATACTCGGCGAATTATTTCGACACCGTTGATTTCATCCCCGTGGATGGCCGCACTCAGCCAAATTACGGGCCCGGGGTTGATGCCGTTGATTACTTTTACTGGTAAGGAAATCTGGGTTTGGGTGGGAAGGCGTGCCACCGGTATTTCTAAACGCTGCCTTTGTGCTGGGGCTATGTTAATGCCGCCAATTTCTATCATTTTTTACTGGGAATCTAATCGGAGTTAGGAAGAAGCAATAGAGCATTGAGATGCACTTCAAAAGATTTCATTTCTCGACCAAAGCGATGGAAAAAATTGCAGATATCGGTTTAATTTTAAAAGTCCATCTCCTTATCATCTAACCAGAAATCATCTAAAATCTAAAAATGTAATTTTTGTTTGCAAAACTTACAAAAATGATACATTTCTTAATAAAGATGTCAAATCTATTGCTTTTAAAAATCGTCTTTTTGTGCTATTTTTCTTGATTCTAGTGTTTTTTCTAGTTTTATTGCCAATTTTTGAGTCCATTTTGTGATGTCTGGCCTTTCCCATCTCGAACTTACTGTTGAGTTTTTTGATTTTTTAAATCTCTATTATTAAATTTTTTAAATAAATTTCTTGCCCTCTGGGAAAAAGTTGTCATTTTCTCCGTGAATCTACTGGTATACTAGAAACAGGCATAACGCAGAGGATCTGGCCAATTGCCGATTATTTGCATGGAGCGATCGATTTTATGAGTTCTCTAGTTCGAGTAACAATTCGCGTCAGCCTAGTTTTAGGTCTCAGCTTAAGCAATGGGAATTTCTTAAGCAATAGTATGGCTTATGCTTTCGATGACTCTTGCCTGCCTGACTACCATCTAGATTCTAACACGTCCTCTTCTGTTTTTTCTCTTGGGGTAAATAATACCAGCGAAGATGAGCCTTACGATCCCGGAGATGTCGGCAACCCCAAAAACGGTGATGGTGCCGGTTCGCGCTGAATGCTATTATTTTCGTTCCAGCTCGGGGAAAAAATAGGGTTAGAAATAATTCAAAATAAATAGGTGGTTAAGCAGGCAGCAACTATCTGGCTCTTTTGGTAGTAAAGCCAGATGCACGTCAGCCGCAAACTGGGTGTAGATGATTTTAGGTTGTTTTTGGCGATCGCTACTACTTTCGCCATTAGATTTTGTCGCGTTCAAAAATCAACTTAAAAAATCAACTTCCCCTGGTAATTCCTCAATTCAAAATCTTAAATCAACTTGCACCTCGTCATGGCAGATGAGGGAGCCACTACATCTTATGTTAACCCCCCTCAAGAAAATTAAAAATGGGTAGCGCTTTGGTGGCTGCTCTACCCATTATCTTTTAAGTAGGTATGCAAAAATATTTGCAGAAAAATTTGCCCGTAGAACGCGGCTATTGCCTGTTCGGTATGCAATTAATTTTGCACAGGTACTTATTCCAAAACTCAAGTGCAACGACTTAGCTAAAAACAATTTTAGTCGTAGATTCCGTTGTTCAATCTGTTATCCCCTTCGAGCAAAGCAGATGTAGGCGGAGTTACCGTAAAATTATTGAGGTTAGCTTTGAGAACTTCTATTTGGGGTTCGGTTAAACCCTGAATTTCCAACACTTCTTCCACAGTTTTAAAAGGAGCGTTGTCAATTATCTTTGCAGCCAGAGTCGGGTACATTCCTCGATATTCGCGGAAAACTCGCAAAGGACTATTATTGAGATCGATTTTGTCGCCAATTTCTCCCAACTTAGCATCGGCATCGTTGATTCTGGATGACTCTACTGCCAACAGGGGCGCTGAAGGCCAGTTGACTAAAGCCAAGTCCGCAGCCCGAGCGTTTTGGTATGGTATTAATCCCAAGCAACCTAAAAGTAATCCCACAAGAGCCAATACTTGACCTAATTTTTTCATTAGTAAACTTCTCCCAGTTAGATAGCGATGGTGCTTTTCTGCCTAAGAACTTCATCAGCAGATAAGCTAAAGCAAATTCGATTTTACCACAGCGATCGCCCCCTATAAAAAATTAGACCCCCTCCACAAAACCATCTTTCTCGATCCCTGTGGGATTTTTTTTAAAATCAGTATGACTATGAGTACCCCTTGGCGCCGTTTCTGGAAAAACCCAATCAATTCCCTTTTTTCTCAAGAAAAGCATTTAAGTTCTCAAAGGTGCTGGCATAAGTAATAGTACGACTGTCGTAGCCTTTTAATTTAACCTTGTACTGTTTGAAAGCATTCTCGCCACCAATTTCAGAAATGTATTTATAGGTAGCTTGCCCTAAGGCAATGTCCATACCAATTTCCTTGGTGGATGATTCTAGGCGAAATGCCGCATTGACCGTATCCCCCAAAGCCGTATAGTCCGAGCGATCGCCACTTCCGGCATTGCCCACCATTGCATAACCCGTATTAATACCCGCCCCCACTCGCAAGGGGAAAGGTAGAGGATAGCGGCTGTTTAATTCTGTCGTCGCCCGGTGAAGCTCCTTCAAAGCGAGAAAAATGCTCCTCATTTCTTCGCTCTTGACTCCATCTTGTCCGTGAAACCAGACAGCCATAATCGCATCCCCAATATATTTATCCACCCAGCTACCATGCTCTCTGATTATCTGGCCTGACTGCCGAAACCAGTTACCGATGACCTCCGACAGTAACCTTTCATCCACTTGTCGGGTTAGCACTGTAAAATCTCGAATGTCCATCACCACTACAGAAATTAGGCGACGAACGTGCAAAGTGGCGGTAAATTCTTGAGAATCTGTGTCTGGCCCGGGCTGAAGATTTTTAACTTGGGGACAGTGAAATTCTAGTTCTGTCTGGCCGAACTGGAGGCGATCGCCATCTTTTAAGATCGCAGGAATGCTCACCCGGCGACCATTTACAAAGGAACCGTTGCGACTGCCCAAATCGATCAGGTAAAATTCCCCTCGGTCCATTTGCTGTAGCATCGCGTGGTGGCGGGAGAGCCATCGATCGCTTATTACAAAAGTATTATCTTTGTTCCTACCAATCGTCCAGATATTGCCGCCCACTAGGGGCAGATTTTTGGGACCAGCTTCAGTTGATAATAATAGATGAGGAGGTTGGAAAGTCACTTTGAAGGGAGTTGCGATCGCGCAATTAAAAATATTTCAAACCGACAGCTAAAGTCTATCCTCATGCCGCACAGGCTGCCAGGAAAAACAGACTATCTACCAAAATTGTACTTAACACCGCTCCCCCAAAAGCCCACCAGTGTAATTCCTTAGACCGCAAGGAGAAAATACCTACAATTAACAAAACCCCTACCAACACAACAATCCAGCTTATTCCCCAAGAGGTCAGCACCCTAGCAGCGGCACTTTGAAAAATAGATATGGCCATTTCCGGCTCCGCAACCATTAACTTTCGCCAATAGGGAATCAGACCCGTTATGTAGAAATAACCATCGGTGACTGCAGTACCAAAAAGCGAACCCAAATAAAACCAATTACCTATTTTGCCCCAGTTTCGGCAAAGACACCAAATTGCAAAAGGAACTCCTATTGCTTCTACTGGCAGATGTAGCAACGGTTCTGCACGCAACCAACCCCAATAGATAGAACCGGTCAACCAACTCCAAGTAAATCCAAACAATAAATCTCCCCATACTCTGGTTAATGGCTTGGCCAACATTTTTAAGCTTATCCACAGCCACAGCCCGGTCATGGCCAAACTCAGCCAAGGGTAGGTTCTGACTAGAGGTGCTTCAAAGAAGACCGGTACTGAAATTAAGAATACAGCAGCTCCGAAAATCTCCTGGGTTTGACTAAATCTAATTTTTTCTAAAAAAAAGGCCAGCAGATTTCTCCTGAAATAAGGAGAATAAGCGGTTGAGATTATAACAGACAACGTGTTGTTAAACAAGGTTTTTTAAATATTCTTTACTTAACTTTACCTTTTTTAAGATATCATAGCTACGAAAAAAGTCAAAAGTCCAATTTCAAGAGCCAAAAACATATAATTGCCTCAATGGCTTGACTTCGGTCGGGCTCCATAAGTAGGTAGGCAAAAAGGGAGCAAGTCACCTTTGCATATTTATTTTCTCATGACTCACACTCATGACGAGTAACTCACACTCAAAAAAAGACGCTTTTCTTGAGTATGAGTGTGAGTCAAGAGTAAGAGTATGAAATTATCGAGAGAGAAAAATTACAAAACTGACTTGCTCCCGGCAAAAATATTTGCAGAAAATTTTCCCCGTAGAACAGACATCTTGTCTTTTCGGTGTCTAATTAATTTTGCACTCCTACTTAAGCAACTCTTACGAGAGAAGGACGAGAGCTTGAAAGCCACGCCTTTTTAAAGGCGCGGACTCAAAGCGAACGGGCGATTTTAATCGCCTGTAAAAAAAGTAAAAAAG
>CAZUCT010000297.1:0-8092 GCA_964619285.1 uncultured bacterium
AGGATGATTTTGATTTCGAGCATTGGGGACCGATGGCGTTAAAGGGGAAACAGCAAACTATTGATGTTTACCGGGTGGTAGGCTGGAAAAGTAGCGGTAGTTCGTAGTAATCGCTTTAGCGATATAGGTTTCCTTCGTAGCAATCGCTTTATTGATAAGCAAGTAGGCAAAAATATTTACATAAAAATTTCCCCGTAGAACGCGGCTATTGCCTGTTCGGTGTCGGGAGCATCCCATATTTGCAAAAATAGAAAATGGCTAATCGCTAATCGCTAATCGCTAATTGCGTTCTAGAGCCATGCAATTAGCAATTAGCAATTAGCAAAAAGCGTTGAATTGTAGGTTTTCCTCTTGCATTGAGATGCACCCTCGGTGTCTAATTAATTTTGCGCGGGTACTTATAACTCGCCCGTCAGAAACCCGGTTTCTTAATTCTATAGCCTCAGCTTTCCATTATGGAAAAGCCGTTGCGTTCCCCTTGCGGGGATATGGTTAGGCGAGTTGTGATAGTTTGTTGTAATCGCTTTAGGGATTCAAGATTGTAAGGTGCGCGCCGCGCACCTTACTGTTATTATCTATCCCTATTACGTCTATTTTTTCCCTTGGGGGGCGCGAGTTCTTCCAGGAGCGATCGCGCGTTTTCCATTCCCTCCTCATCTCCTATTTCGGTGTAAAGTTCCAGGGCATCTTCTAAAGCGGCGATCGCCTCCGGTACTCGTTCTCTGCCCTTAAAAGCCAATCCTAACTTGTAGCGAGCGTTAGCATCTTCGGGAACCAGTTCGATAACTCGGCGATAAGTAACGATCGCTTGCAAATAATCCCGCTGTTCCAATTGAATATCCCCAACAGCAAGTTGAGCCTCCACTAAATCCGGTTCCACTGCAGCTGCGCGTAAATAAGCAGCTATAGCACCGTTAAGGTCGTTTTCAGCTTTAAGAAGTTCGGCAATTTCAAACTGGAGCTTTCCATTGCGAGGGTCTAACTCTCCCGCTCTTTGAAAAGCAGCCAAAGCAGCTCTGGTGTTGCCGCTGCCGAGCAAAGCAATAGCTAACTTTAGCTGCACGCTCGGATCGTTAGGTGCCAGTTGAACCGCTTGTTGCAGGGCCTCCACCGCTTCTGGGAAACGTTGCGTTCTCAACAAAGCGAGCCCTATCGACGAATAAGCCTCCAGATTCTGAGGATCGAAATAAATGGCTACTTGGTAAGCTCTTATGGCCTCTTCGTAGTTTTCTTGTCGCAACAAAGTTACCCCCAATCCCAGGTGAGCGTTGATATTATCGCGCTTGAGTAGGGAAGCGCGGCGATAAGCGACGGAAGCGGAGGCATAATCTCCTGTTTGGGCGAGGGAGTATCCCAGGGCGTATTGGAAATGGGCGTTGTGAGGTTCGATCGCCGCTGCTTGTTGGTAGAAGTTGGCCGCCGACTGAAAATCTTCTAGCATTGCGTATAAATAAGCAATGCCCGAATAAATGCGGGCGTTTTTGGCATCCAAACGGGCTGCTTGCTTGTAAAGGTCGATGGCCTGTTGGTAATTGCCCGCATCTACCTGGTCCCGCCCTTGGCCCATGAGATTTTCGGCGGTGGGGTTTACGGCTAGGACCGTTCCATTTGATGTTTCCGTGGAACCGGCAGCTTGGGGGGCGGCTGTTAGGCAGATGGCCACCAAGAGGGTGCTGGCTAAAGTTAGGGTTTTTTCGTACATGACTGGTGTTTAACTACAAGGTTGGTAGAAATTTTAAACCATCCGATCGACATACAACTTTTGACTTTCAACGTCGGGTTGGAGCGCCCATCAATTGCCTGGGGATTTTTTGAGTAAGGGCCCTTGTTTTTGGCCAAAATTTTTGGTTTGGGCCAGCTTTTGGGCCATTGGCCCAGGGCCAGCTTTTTTGTGGGGGTTGGTTTGCCAGGGCGATCGCGTTTCAATCCAAAACCTAATTTGACAAATCTGAGGTAAATTTTAGATAGCATTTTCATCTCTATATGTAAACAGAAGAGCTTGTCAATTGTTAATTGGGGAGCATCTCCTAATGGTAAAAAGACTATCTTCCCCATTCCCAAAAAAGGTTAGAAAGTATCATGCCCCAAAAAACGAGCTCCAAAATTGTTGAAGCAAGACGGGATTATAATAGCTGGGTTGCCACGGAAACCTTAGAAGATTATGCCCTGCGTTTCGCTCCCAAATCTTTTAGAAAGTGGTCCGAGTTTATTGTAGCTAATACGGCCCTTGGCGGCATTTCTTTTTTAGCTTCTGAAGCCATTGGTGCTTCTTTAGCGATCGCCTACGGTTTTGCTAATACTTTCTGGGCGATTTTAGTAGTAGGAGCGATTATTTTCTTAACGGGTTTACCTATTAGTTATTACGCCGCCAAATACAATATCGACATCGATTTATTAACGCGAGGTGCAGGTTTTGGCTACATCGGTTCTACGATTACTTCTTTAATTTATGCCAGCTTTACCTTTATCTTTTTTGCCCTAGAAGCTGCCATTATGGCTCAGGCAATTGACCTATATTTCCACATTCCTTTACCCTGGGGTTATCTGTTTTGTTCTGTAATTATTTTGCCTATAGTATTTTTTGGAGTCTCCTTGATTAACAAACTGCAATTATGGACTCAACCTCTGTGGATAATTTTAACGGTAATGCCTTATATTTTTGTTATTGCTAAAGAGCCAGAAGCGTTATCTAATTGGTTTAATTTTGCAGGCAATTCCCCAAGCGGTGCCGCTTTTAATCCCATGTTATTTGGGGCGGCGGCAACAGTTTGTTTTTCATTAATTCCCCAATTGGGAGAACAGGTTGACTATTTAAGATTTCTCCCAGAAAAGCAAAAAAACAATCGCTTTCAATGGTGGATGGCGGTAATTTTAGCCGGTCCCGGTTGGATTATTATCGGGGCTGCCAAACTGTTAGGCGGCGCATTTTTAGCATCTGTAGCTATTAATAATGGATTGTTAGTTGTTAAAGCAAAAGAACCGGTTTGGATGTATTTATCGGGGTTTAAATATGTATTTAATAATCCAAATATAGCGATGGCAGTAGTAATTTGTTTCGCGATAGTCTGTCAAATTAAGATTAACGTAACTAATGCTTATGCCGGTTCTTTAGCCTGGTCGAATTTCTTTTCTAGAATTACTCACAGTCACCCGGGGCGAGTGGTTTGGTTGATTTTTAATGTAGCGATCGCCCTAGTCTTAATGGAACTAGATGTATTTGCTACCCTGCAAGAAGTTTTAGCAGTTTATTCTCATGCTGCTATTGCTTGGATAACAGCCTTAGTGGCTGATTTAGTTATTAACAAACCTCTGGGAATAAGCCCTAGCTATATCGAATTTAAACGAGCCCATCTCTATAACATTAACCCAGTAGGTTTTGGCTCGATGGTTATAGCTTCTTTAGCGTCGATGGCAGCTTTTTTAGGTGTTTTTGGTTCGGAGTTTCAAGCTTATTCTTGTTTTCTTGCTTTGGGATTGGGTTTTGTACTTTCCCCCGCTATTGCTTTTATTACCAAAGGCAAATATTATCTTGCTAGGGAAAACGTACATTTTCAGAATGCCGATCCTTATCAAACTATTGAATGTTCGATTTGCACCGTCGAATACGAGCCAGAAGACATGGCCTATTGTCCTTTTTACGACGGGCCTATTTGTTCCTTATGTTGTTCCTTAGATGCCAATTGTCGCGATAGCTGCAAGGAGCAAAATGCTAATTTTTACGGAGCTAGATTAACAAAGTATTGGGGAAATTTTCAGAGTTATCTTGACGAGTTAATTGGTGTTAGAATTAAAAACTATCTGAAGTTTTTCTTATTAGTTTCTGGGCTAGTATCCGTTATTTTTGGAGTAGTTTACTTTGACAATATAGCTAAATTAAATAACGATTTTCAAGGGATAATTTTAAAATTATATGCGGGATTAATAGTATTAATTGCGATAGGTTCGTGGTGGTTAGTGCTGGCGCAAGAAAGCGAACAATTAGTTAGAAAAGAACTAGACCAGCAAAATTTACAGCTTCAACAAGAAATAAGCGATCGCCTCAAAGCAGAAGCAACTTTACAAGAATTGACAAGGGAACTACAAGAAACTTTAGATAAATTTAAAAAAGCTCAAGTTCAGCTAGTTCAAAGCGAAAAAATGTCGAGTTTGGGGCAGTTAGTAGCGGGGGTTGCCCACGAAATTAATAACCCCGTTGGTTTTATCGACGGTAATTTAGAACCTTTGCAAGAATACAGCGATAATCTCCTAGCAGCTTTAAAAATTTATCGCAATTCTTTGGGAGATAATTTGCCAGAAATTGAAGCACAATTAGAGGAGTTAGAAATAGATTACATCGAGAAAGATTTACCCGAACTTTTAACTTCGATGAAAATGGGGGTCGGTCGCATTCGGGCTCTGGTTCAGTCATTGCGGAATTTTTCTCGCCTGGATGCATCTATTGTTAAATCGGCAGATATTAGGCAAGGGATCGAAAATACTTTATTAATTTTGAAACCTCGCTTAAAAGCTCAAGCAGAGCGTTCGGAAATTCAAGTAATTAAAGAATATGAAGAATTACCTTTAATTGACTGCTACCCGGGACAGTTAAACCAAGTTTTTATGAATATTTTTTCTAATGCTATTGATGCCATAGAAGCAAGGGAAATAGAAGCAAGGGAAATGGAAGGTAAATCTTGGGAGGGTTTTATTAAAATTAAAACAAAAGTCAACGATGCTAATGAATTAGCGATCGCCATTTCTGATAGCGGCGGGGGAATGAGGGAAGAAGTACGGCAGAAATTATTCGATCCCTTTTTTACGACTAAACCCGTGGGGAAAGGAACCGGTTTGGGTTTGAGTATTAGCTATCAAATTGTGGTCGAAAAACATGGGGGCCAGTTAATTTGCAATTCGAGGCCGGGTGAAGGAACGGAGTTTATAATTTTGTTGCCACTGAAGCGTTAGGTTTTCTATAGAAACCCGGTTTTTTCAAAAAACCGGGTTTCTTAACTCAATACCTTCGCCATTTTCTTGTAGGTCCTGCGGACCTTCGTGGAACCCGACGTATTTGTTGGGTTCCACGAAGGTCCGCACAACCTACGAATGGTATTTTTTTATTTTGGCGAAGGTATTGTTAACTGACATTTTTATGCCTAGATAGCATTGTCGGGGATATTGTCCAAAATTGAGAAGATGGTGGGGGTGACAAATAGGAAGGTGCGGGTATATTAGAGATTAAAATACAATTCAGGTTTCTTTGTCGGACGTGGATATCGCTACCTAATAACTAAATCAAGCAGCATGCAATTATCTAAAATTAATCTAAAATCTATCGTCAAAGCGCAACTGCCCCTGCGGTCTATTCTAATCGTTCCTTTCGTCTTGCAAATATTTGCGGCGGTGGGATTGGTGGGATATCTTTCTTTTAAAAACGGACAGAAGGCGGTTAACGACCTTGCCAGTCAGTTGATGAGCGAAACGAGCGATCGCACCGCCGACCGTCTCGATAACTACTTGAAAATTCCCCATCTCATCAATACCATGAATTATAACGCCATTCGCTTGGGTCAGTTAGATGTTAACGACATTTCGACTTTTGAAAAGCACTTTTGGGAACAAGTTCAATTGTTCGAGTCAGCAGGTGCTATTTCTTTCGCCAATGACAGGGGTGAATTTATAATATCGGGAGTCGGGCCGGACGGGCAGATAAAAATCGGTGAAGTAAATCGAACTAACCCGGGTAACTTCAAAATTTATGGAACCAACGAACGTGGGGAACGAACGAATGTAGAAGTAGATGCTGACAACTTCGAGTCTTCTCAATATCGTATTGCTGAAATATTAAATAAAGCAGGATGGAGTGAATTATATAGTTACCGAACGCTTCCTTTTATAGCAATTTCTGCATTGCGTCCTCTGTACGATGAGAGCGGCAAATTTTACGGAGTTTTAGCTACCGATATGATAGTTTCGCTAATTAGCGATTTTCTCAGAGAATTAGAGATCGGTAAGTCGGGACAAATCTTCGTCATGGAGCGCTCGGGTTTGTTGGTAGCAAATTCTACTCCCGAGCAACCATTCGTTATTGACGAAGGCAATAGAGCTCAAACCATTGCGGCGGTGGAAAGCGAAGCTCCTTTAGTGCGAAAGACTGCAAGTTACATCGAACAATATTTTGGCAGTTTAGATAACATTGAGGGCGATCGACAGCTCGAATTTATCCTCGACGGAGAACTTTACTTCTTGCAAGTATCCTCTTGGCAAGATGAGTTTGGTTTAGATTTGCTCATCGTGGTAGTAGTGCCCGAGTCGGACTTCATGGAACAAATTAACGCTAACACGCGATCGACGATTTTATTATGCCTGCTAGCGCTGTTAGTCGCAACTGGTCTGGGAATCTTGACTTCCCGTTGGATCGCTCTACCCATCTCGCACTTGAGTCAAGCGGCGGAACGGATATCCCAAGGAGACTTAGACCAACAAGTTCGAATTGAAGGAATTAAAGAACTGAAAGTCTTAGCAGATGCCTTCAACCGCATGGCAGTTCAATTAAAAACCTCTTTTACCGCCCTCGAACGAACCAACGCCGAACTAGAGCAACGAGTAGAAGAACGCACGGCAGAGTTAAGCATCGCCAAACAACAGGCCGAGTCTGCCAACCAAGCCAAAAGCGATTTCCTCGCGAACATGAGCCACGAACTGAGAACGCCCCTCAACGGCATCTTGGGTTACGCCCAAATCATGGAAAAAGCCAAAGACCTCAACCAACACCGTAAGGGAGTAGAAATCGTTCGCAGCTGCGGCACTCACTTGTTAAGTCTCATTAACGACGTTCTCGACTTATCCAAAATAGAAGCGCGGAAAATGGAGCTCTATCCCAAAGACTTCCATTTTCTCTCTTTTCTTACTGGCGTTATCGAGATGGTTCGCATTCGCGCTCAAAATAAAGGTATCAAATTTGTTTATGTCGGCGATGCTAACCTCCCTACCGCCGTCGCCGCCGACGAGAAACGTTTGGGGCAAGTGTTAATTAACTTGCTCGGCAATGCAGTTAAGTTTACGGATACGGGCAGGGTGACTTTGAAGGTGGAAGTTAAGGAACAGAAGGGAGATACTGTGTTGGTGCGTTTTGTGGTGGAAGATACTGGAGTCGGCATGACACCAGAACAAGCGGACAAAATATTTTTGCCCTTCGAGCAGGTGGGTTCCAAGTCCAAACGCTCCGAAGGTACTGGTTTGGGGTTAGCTATTTCCGTTCAGTTGCTACAGATGATGGACAGTAGCATTCAAGTTACTAGCACTCCGGGTAAGGGCAGTCGTTTTTGGTTCGATCTCCAACTGCCAGTTGCCTCCGACTTGGCGATCGCGGCGACGACGGTAGAGCGGGGGCAAATTATCGGCTACAGCGGTCGGTGTCGGAAAATTCTCATTGTTGACGATAAAGAGGTCAACTGCGCCGTGGTTGTAGAAGTTCTCAAACCTTTAGGATTTCAATGCGCCCAAGCTGCTAACGGCATCGAGGGATTAGCTCTCGCCCAAGAGTTTCGACCGGATTTAATCGTTACCGATTTGGTGATGCCGGGTTTAGATGGGTTTGAAATGGCTCGTCGCTTGCGTCAGCTACCTATACTCAAAGACGCGGTAATTATTGCTTGTTCTGCTAGCTTGTTCAATGATTCCAACGGTCGGGAGACGGTTTGGGATGATTTTTTGTCCAAACCCATAGAGCTAGAAGAATTGTTCGCTTGCTTGCAGAAACATTTGAAATTCAAATGGGTTTATCAATTGGAGCCCGTAACGGAGGTAGTGGAGAATGCAGAAACAGAATTAGTTCCGCCGCCAAAAGAGATTTTGAGAAAAATTTACGATACGGTCGAACTGGGAGATGTGGAAGCGATCGAACGGGAGGTTAATAATTTGCAAAATTTAGACTCTCGCTACCAAGCTTTTGGCGATCGCATCCAGGAGTTAGCTACCAAGTTTGAATATGTCGAAATTCTGAACTTAGTGGAGGTGTATCTTAATAATTAGCGTCTAAAAACTATGACTAATTGATTTTTTAAGTAGGAGTGCCAAATTAATTAGACACCGAACAGACAAGATGTCTGTTCTA
>CAZUCT010000298.1:0-8074 GCA_964619285.1 uncultured bacterium
TGAAGCAACTTTTTGGGTATCCCACCCCCCCCACACTCCCCACACTCCCCACCCCCCCCACACTCTGCCTTTTTCAGCAAGCCCTAAAATTATTAGTAAGGTGCGCATTGCGCACCCTACTAGCTGCTATAAAATTGTTAGTAAGGTGCGCATTGCGCACCCTACTAGCTGCTATAAAATTGTTAGTAAGGTGCGCGGTGCTGACTTACTCATTTATTTTTAATCTGACTCTCAGATTAAATACGGAAAATAGCCCGATAATTGAAGAGGAACAAGTCAGAACAAAGTAGGAAAATTAATAACCTATGAACGATTCACCACCGCCCGCAGAAACAACAGAAACCGAACCCAAAAAACAAGGCAAAAATAAACTTATAAAAATCGGTATAGCCGTTGCAGTTGTAGCTTTACTCGTCGTTGCCCAGCAACTTTTCGACATTCAACAACTGTTGATAAATGCCTTAAATTGGATTAGAGATTTGGGAGCAATAGGATACGCAGTCTTCGTTATTATCTACATTTTGGCTGCGGTTTTATTTATCCCCGGTTCTTTGCTCACTCTGGGGGCGGGTTTTCTTTTTGGAGTGATTAAAGGTTCCATTTTGGTGTCCGTCGCTTCCACTTTGGGGGCAACCGCAGCTTTTTTAGTGGGTCGTTACTTCGCCCGGGGTTGGGTGTCCAAACAGATAGAAGGAAAACAGAAATTTAAGGCCATTGATGAAGCGGTGGCAGAGGAAGGATGGAAAATTGTAGGGCTGACAAGACTCTCCCCCATTTTTCCTTTCAATTTGCTTAACTATGCTTTTGGGGTAACTCAGGTATCTTTGAGAGATTACCTCTTGGCTTCCTGGATCGGCATGATGCCAGGAACGGTCATGTATGTTTATTTTGGTTCCCTGGCCGAAAGTTTGGCTACCTTGGGAGAGGGAGAAAAGACTCCCCTGGAATGGGCCTTGTTTGGCGTGGGTTTGGCGGCCACGGTGGCCCTGACTGTTTACGTTACCAAAGTTGCCAGAGAGGCGTTGAACCGGAAAATTTCTTGATAGTTGGGGTTGGGGGCGATCGCCTCCTTCTTTATAATATGAGGAAAATCCCGAGGTCATAATGAGTCTAAAAGCCGTTCTCTTTGACTTTAATGGCATCATCATTAACGACGAGCCCATCCACGAAAAACTTATAGAACAACTGCTCATCGAGGAAAATCTTCTGATGAGGTCGGGAGAGTTTCGCAAGTTTTGCCTGGGTAGGAGCGATCGCGCTTGTCTCAAGGAGATTCTGGCCCAACGCGGTCGCTACGTCGCCGAAGGTTATATCGACCAACTCCTTCAACGCAAGGCCCAAGCATATCTTCGGGAGTTGGAGGCCTTAGAAGAATTGCCCATCTATGCCGATACCCGAGAATTAATTGTCAAGATGGGCCAAAGCTATCTGAAAATGGCCGTGGTCAGCGGGGCCGTCCGTTCCGAGGTAGAAATGGTTTTGGGGCGGGCCGGACTGGCACAGTATTTTAGGGCGATCGTGGCCGGGGACGAGATTAAAACGAGCAAACCCGAACCCGATGGTTATCTGTTTGCCATAGAACGTCTCAATCAATTGGAGCCCGAATTAAACTTACAACCAGAAGAATGTCTGGCCATAGAAGATAGTTTTGCAGGTATTGAAGCGGCCAAACGAGCGGGCATTCCCGTGGTAGGCGTGGCCCATACCTATCCCTTTCATATGTTGCAAAGGTTGGCTTCTTGGTGCGTCGATTATCTCTCGGAGTTGGAGTGGGAGAGGATTAAACAGGTTTACGAAGGGCCTGCCATTCCTTCTGTTTAAAGAAAAGCCCTTGCCATAATTTTCTGTTTTTGTTAATATAGTAAATGGCTTGAGCCCAATTTTTTGGCCCTCAAGGGGAATTAGCTCAGTTGGTAGAGCGCTGCAATCGCACTGCAGAGGCCAGGGATTCGAGTTCCCTATTCTCCATTTATTTTTCAAATAATCAAACTTAATAATTCTTATCAATTGCCGAACGATTAAAGAAATAAGTCGGTTTATTAAGCAATTGTAAAAAATGTAACATCTTGTGAATTTAAAGTTTGATATAGAAATAGTTAGATATGATGAAAAAAGTCTAAAGAAGCGATCGCTTCCAACGAAAAGGTTATTTTGCTCGTTCGAGATAATCTGTTTGGGGACAAGGTTTTCCCATCGAGAAAAAAAGATTGATATTTACCTTTAACAGGAGGTTTTATGACTCCCACGATGCTACGGCAACTTTGGTCTTTAGTAGAAAATACTCAGGCCACGACCTTAGTCAGTCTGGATGATAAGAATCTAGTACAGTGGTTGATCGAGCAATTAAAAACCAACAGCTCCTTAAGCCAAAACGAAACAAATCGGGCAATGGACTACATCCAATCGCGAATATCTTTAATTAGGGACTTAGCAGAAGAACGTTTATGGGCAGATCCATCGGGATAAGCACCAGAATTTATACTCGTAGTTATGCTAGAAATCGAGCAAGCACCTTGACGATCCAGCAACGCAATGTAAGATTAAGAACGAAAAAAGACTTGAGGCGATCGCTGCTTTAACAGCGACAACAAATGGCCTCGGTTTATTCGTTCCCTCTAAAAAAAGAGAGTTAAAAACATAACTATGCGCAAGTTAACTTCTTTGTTGCTGGCAACTACGCTCTTAGCGGCCCCACTAACAGGGTGTGGAGAGACTGGGGGCTCCCAAACAAGTAGCAGCAGCCGCTTGGATACAGTAAAAGAACGAGGCAAGCTAATCTGTGGAGTAGAAGGAAATATTCCAGGATTTAGCTTTGTCGACCAAAGCGGCAACTATTCCGGTATCGATGTCGACGTCTGCAAAGCAGTGGCCGCCGCCCTGTTTAACGACCCCAATGCCGTAGAATACCGCAACCTAGACTCCACAGAAAGGTTTACGGCTTTAACTGCAGGAGAGGTAGATATGCTCTCTCGGAACACCACCTGGACCATCAGCCGAGATACCTCAGTAGGTTTGGAATTTGCCCCCACCACATTTTACGACGGCCAGGGAATGATGGTCCGCCAAGATAGCGGCATCCAATCCCTCAACGATTTTCAAGGTAAATCGGTGTGCGTCGAAACTGGCACTACCACCGAACTAAACCTAACGGACAAAATGCGCCAAGCGGAAGTACAATTCAATCCCGTGGTTTTCCAAGAAGCCAATGCCGCCTACGCCGCTTATGCCGAAGGACGCTGCGAGGGCATGACCTCCGATAAATCCCAATTAATCGCCCGCCGGAGTACCCTACCCAATCCCGGCGAACACGTTCTTTTGGATGTCACCATGTCTAAAGAACCCCTGGGCCCGGTGACGCCAAATAACGACTCGGCCTGGTTCGATACTGTGAAGTGGGTAACTTATGCGTTGATCGAAGCTGAAGAATTAGGGATTACCCAAGGGAACGTAGACGAACGGAAAACATCGGAGGATCCCACCGTGCGTCGTTTTCTGGGAGTAGAAGGTAGCTTGGGCGAAGATATGGGTTTACCTAGGGATTTTGCCTATCGAGTGGTTAAAAACGTGGGCAATTACGGCGAAGTTTACGACAGAAATTTAGGTCAAGGTTCTCAATTTAACTTAGATCGCGGTCTTAACGATCTCTGGACTCGCGGCGGTCTTCTTTATTCTCCACCTTTCCGTTAAGTTTGATAGCTGGTGAAATCAGAAAGCCGGTTTTTTGAGTACCCCAGAAACCCGGTTTTTTGAGTATCTCAGAAACCCGGTTTTTTGAAAAAACCGGGTTTCACAGGCCGGTTCTCTAGGTCGCCCGGGCCGCTATTTTTGGCCGTTGCCCAGTCCCCATTCCCCATTCCCAAAAATATGAGCAATCATCCCGAGGAGAAAATCCCCTTGTGGCGAGACGATCGCTTTTGGCGCGTTGCTTTACAAGTATTAGCTGTAGCGATATTTATAGCGGCAATAATCTGGCTGGGGATTAACTTCAGTCGCAGCGAACAAGGGGGCAGAATTGATTTTAGTTTTTTAGGAAAAGCAGCTAGCTTTGGCATCGGCGAAGGTATAGTAACTTACAATCCTTCGGACCCATACAGGCAAGCTTTATTAGTAGGATTAGTTAATACTTTCAGAATAACTGTATTAGGAATTATCCTGACAACTCTTCTGGGAGTAACTGCGGGCATAGCCAGTTTTTCCGAGAATTGGTTGCTCCGACAATTGAATCGAATTTATGTAGAAGTAGTGCGCAATACGCCGCTGCTTCTACAATTGTTTTTCTGGTATTTTGCAGTATTTTTTAACCTGCCAAACCAGAGTAATAGAATCGAATGGCTCGACTCGATTTATCTGAGTAAAAGCGGCGTTGCCCTGCCTTGGCCGGAGAATAAATTAACTGTTTGGCTGTGGTTAATTGTCTTAGTAATAGGAGCGATCGCGGCTGTATTTATCTGGCGGTGGCGGCTTAAATTAATCGTAGAAAAAGGTATGTCCGGTAGTCCCCAACTTATGGGTTTAATTGGTATCGGCATTGCTGGGGTATTAATCATTATTTTCGGACTGGGTTGGCAAGTTCCCAAACCAACAGAAACGGGACAACTTGTAGGAGGAGTAAATCTAACTTTAGAATTTTCTGCCTTGCTAGTAGGTTTGGTATTTTACACCGGAGCTTTTATCGCAGAAATAGTCAGGGGTGGAATCCAAGCTGTCCCAAAAGGACAATGGGAAGCGGCTAAATCTCTAGGTTTAAAGTCAGGTCTGGTAATGCGCTTAGTCATATTTCCCCAAGCCTTGCGGGTGATAATTCCAGCATTAAGCAGCCAATATATGAACTTAGCTAAAAACTCCAGTTTGGCAGTAGCGATCGGCTTCCCAGATTTGTACTCCGTAGCAAATACAACCTACAACCAAACCGGTCGCCCGGTGGAAGTTTTTATCCTAATTATGGCGACTTATCTTTCAATCAACCTCGTCATTTCTCTGGTGATGAACTACTTAAATAACACCGTTCAGTTAAAAGAAAGGTAGGGTGCATCTCAATTTTGAATAAAACCCAGAAATTAACGCTAATTGCTAATTGCTAATTGCTAATTGCTAATAGTAAAGCAATAAATAAGCGTTCCTTACAAAGTTTCTATTTTGACAAAGACTCGATGCTCCCGAAAGGTAAGTAATTAACCACTAACAACTAAACTGAAATGACCGCGACTAATACCGAACTAGCGACAACAAAATCACCGCCCCTAACCGAAACCAGTCCTATAGAATGGTTGCGCAAAAACCTATTTAGTACCTGGTACAACACCATCCTAACATTGATTTTAGTCGGCATCATTATTTCAGTCCTAAATAATTTCTTAGGATGGGCGGTTAGCGTTGCCGAATGGGAAGTTTTAAAAGCAAATTGGCCGCTATTTTTTACAGGCATCTATCCGAGAGACCAATACTGGCGCTTGTGGATAGATCTGGGACTTGTTTGCAGTTTATCGGGTATTTCTTGGGGAATTATTTCTAGAAACGCTGCCACTTTATTCGATTTATCGGTATTAATTACTTTAGCAATAATTCCCGCAGTCTTAGTATTAATTCCCGCCAGCGCTACTGCTAAACTATTATTAATAGGAATGGTATTGTTAACAGTCGGCAGCGCTTGGGTTGGCAAGCAATTAGGCAGAAAAAAACCGAGTTTGACAGCTTGGATATCTTTAGCTTGGTTTATTTTATTTTTAATCTCCCTGTGGTTAATAGGAGGAGGGTTGGGATTAGAAGAAGTCTCCACCAGTAAATGGGGAGGTTTGACGCTGACGATGTTAATGGCAGTTGTCAGCATTGTTTTATGTTTTCCTCTGGGAGTTTTGTTAGCTTTGGGAAGGCAAAGTAACTTGCCAGTAGTCCGGGGATTTTGCATCGGTTATATTGAAATTATCAGGGGACTGCCCCTAATCTCTATTTTATTTATGGGACAAGTAATGATTCCCATGTTTTTACCCGAAGGAGTGCGACCCGATCGCGTCCTTCGAGCTATAGTAGGATTGACGATGTTTAGCGCCGCTTATCTAGCAGAAAACGTTCGCGGTGGCTTGCAGTCGGTACCCAGAGGGCAAAGCGAAGCGGCAAAAGCACTGGGTTTTCCAACTCCTTTGGTTGTCGGTTTTATTGTTTTGCCTCAAGCAATTAAGGTAGCCATTCCGGCAATTGTCGGTCAGTTTATCAGTTTATTTCAAGATACAACTTTGTTAGCTATTGTGGGGCTGAGGGAATTATTAGGTATCAGTCGTTCGGTGTTGGCGCAGCCGGAATTTTTGGGAGATTATGCGGAAGTTTATTTATTTAATGGGGTAATTTTCTGGATTTTCTGTTATGCCATGTCCGTCGGCAGCCGGCAGTTGGAGAAAAAGTTGAATACTGGTAATAGGTAATGGGTAATGAGGTTTTCGCTTTTGTTCTTGCATTGAAATGCACCCTATTTGTGTTAAGAAAATTAGATAATGACAAATGACTCGAACAAAATAATTAAACAACCAGGACAACAATACGAACAGGATGTTAGAAAATTTACGGGTGGAATTTCGCAAGAAATTGAGGGAAGGGAAATTGATAGTATTACAGAGAGGGCTTTGATTCAAGCTAAAGATTCCCAGACAGCGACAAATAAGCCTCACAATTTCTTGAATAAAAAAACCAGAAGTCAAATTAAGGAAACGATTAGGTTAGCTCAATTACAAGGAAAACAAGCAGAATTTTGGTTTAAACAAGAACCTCACCCAGATGTTCGTCAATATATTGAAAACAAAACAGGAATTGTAATAATTTGGCAAAAGGAAACTGATTAATATGGCATATTTCTATTCTATTCGCGGCTGGTTGGAAGTGGAACCGGAGAAGTTTGAAAAGGCGATCGCTTGCCTAAAAAATCTCCAAAAAATTCAACTCCCAGAAACAAAAGCAGCTTTGTATTTACGAGGATGGTGTTGGCAGCAACATCCGATTAATTGGACGAGGTATTTATTTTACGGTGCAGATGTAACCCAGGAAGGTTTGGAGTTATTTAAGAAAACTCTGGGAGAATTACTGGATTTACAATTAAGTTTGTCCGGTTATTTTCATGCCCAAGGAGAAGACGGCGAAAATAATTTCATCTACCAGATAACAGACGACTCCTTGGAAGTAAAGTCAGGTAAAATTCTAGTAGCAGTAACTTAATTGTTAATTGCTAATTGTTAATTGTTAATTGCTAATTGTTAATTGCAAAATGGATATTACAAAAGCAGAAACGGAAACAATACCGAGTTCCACCGATGGAGAAGTGGCGATCGCTGCCGAAAACGTGCAGAAGTGGTATAGCAATAACTTCCACGTTCTCCGAGGTGTGAGTCTCGCGGTAACGCGGGGAGAAGTAGTAGTGATTATGGGGCCTAGCGGTTCCGGTAAATCTACTTTTATCCGCACTTTCAACGCTTTGGAAGAGTTCCAACAAGGTAGTATCGTTATCGACGGCATCAGTCTCTCCCACGATTTAAAAAATATCGAAGCTATCAGACGGGAAGTGGGGATGGTGTTCCAACAATTTAACTTGTTCCCCCATTTAACCGTACTGCAAAACGTCACCCTCGCGCCTATCTGGGTGCGTCGGTGGCCGAAAGCGAAGGCACAAGAAGTGGCGATGCAATTATTGGAGAGGGTGGGAATTTTGGAACAGGCGAAAAAATTCCCGGGGCAACTGTCTGGGGGGCAACAACAGCGGGTAGCGATCGCCCGGGCGTTAGCGATGCAGCCGAAAATCATGCTTTTCGACGAACCGACTTCGGCCTTAGACCCGGAAATGGTGAGAGAAGTATTAGACGTGATGCGAGGTTTGGCCGGTTCGGGCATGACGATGGTGGTAGTGACCCACGAAGTCGGTTTTGCCCGGGAGGTGGCAGATAGGATCGTGTTGATGGCCGACGGACTTTTGGTAGAGGAAAACACCCCCGAGGAGTTTTTCAACAATCCCCAAGAGGAACGTACCAAACAATTTTTATCCCAGATTTTATAGGTTCGTAGTAATCGCTTTAGCGATTGTTCGTAGTAATCGCTT
>CAZUCT010000299.1:0-455 GCA_964619285.1 uncultured bacterium
GCTCGCAAAAAGCGTTGAATTGTAGGTTTTCCTCTTGCATTGAGATGCACCCAGTCGTCTATCCCCTCCTGGCGGCCAACCAAGACAAACTCGACGACAACTTTATCCGCGTCTTGCAAGCCTGGGCAGCAGCGACACTCCCCAAATTGGAAGCATCTGAGGCAGAGGGCAACGCCGGAGTTATCGGCGAATTCGGCAACCTCATCCAGGAGTTTCCCCAGGGCAACAAAGCGGCGAACATGGAAATCAGCATCGTCGGCTACGAAATCATGCTGACAGTCTTCACCCGCAACAGCCACGGGAAAACTTGGGCGGCCATTCAAAACAACCTGGGCAATGCCTACAGTAACAGAATCCGCGACGACAGGGCAGAGAATCTGGAAAAAGCGATAGAAGCTTACCAACTAGCATTGGAAGTTCGCACCAAAAAAGACCTCCCCATCCAGTGGGCAATG
>CAZUCT010000299.1:555-5123 GCA_964619285.1 uncultured bacterium
CTGCCTACAGTAACAGAATCCGCCACGACAGGGCAGAGAATCTGGAAAAAGCGATTAATGCTTGCCAACTAGCATTGGAAGTTCGCACCAAAAAAGACCTCCCCATCCAGTGGGCAATGACTCAAAACAACCTGGGCACTGCCTACAGTAACAGAATCCGCCACGACAGGGCAGAGAATCTGGAAAAAGCGATAGAAGCTTTTCAACTATACTCGGCACGGGCAGAAAATGCGTTTTTCTTCTTTTCAGAAAAATCCTCTTTTTGAGTATGAGTGTGAGTCATGAGTGTGAGTCATGATACGCTTCATTCCTTCCCGTGTTGAGTATAGCACTGGAAGTTTACACCCCAAAAGCAAATCCTATTCAATGTCTCGCAACTTCCGGCAACCTCGGCAACCTCCACTTCCAGCAAGGCAACTGGCAACCCGCCATCGATGCTTACAAACTAGCCATAACCGCAGTGGAACTCAGCCGCAGTTGGTCCAAGGACGACGATCGCCACCTGACCCACATCCCCAGACTGTTTCGCATTAACTCCCACGCGCACGGCCTGAGTCAAACCGTGAGCTAAAGGGGAACCGCCACCGCAAGGCAAACGCTCCAAACGCCGCCGGGCCGTAGTAATAGAGCGCGTTGGCGGCAACAACACGTCCGCTAACATAAATAACCGTTGGGGAGGCTATTACCACATTTTCCGTTTAAAGTCAAGGTTTTTTTTTGCATAATTTCTCCTCAAAGCGATCGTTACACCAATATGGGAGGGAAAACTGCCTTGGCAATGTTCCACCTGGACAATTTTTGAGGAGGGATTGATGGACAACACTCACAGAAACAGAACAATAATAATAGTATCGTTGCTAACTGTCTTTGGCCTAGTAACAGTCGGCTGTAACGGACCGTCGCCGGCACCCCAGACAGGGGCGCAAGTGGCGAGGGCGCAGTCTCGGGGGTTTGGGAAGGCTCCACTGTCTAGCGGACTGCCGGAGGTGGGGGAGGCTTTGGCAAGTCAAAAGCCTTTGGGTAAGCCGGTCAAGATTGGGGCGATGCTGGATAAAAGCGGTAGCGCCAATTCGACGCGGGTGGAGCAACCGGGAGTCGAGCATTTCCAAAAACTGCTGCCACTGCTGCTGGAGAATGGGGGCGAGTTGGCAGTGGGGGTTATCTGCGACGACAGCAACCGTTCTTTAGTGCGAGTGCGGATCGAACCGCGTCCGGTGTTGGTGGCGAGTGGGTTTCATAATCCCCAGATGCCGCAGTCGCCAGAGGATGGGGGCAATGCCTTTGATTTGCAGGAGAGACGCCAGGAGTATAAGCAAGAATTGGCGGTATATAACGAACAGTTGGAAACTGACCGGCAGACTTTGGAGAACCATCGCCAGGAGTTGCAGCGGTGGGAGAGCGAAAGCGAGGAACGGATAAAACGGTTTGTGCCTCAGTTGGAACCCCTGTTGCAGCGCCCGGTTAACTGTCAGGGTACGGATATTTGGGGGGCGATCGCTCGTACTAATTTGTTTTTAAACGAGAATGACGCGGTGTGGTCCCAGAGTCCTCGTCGGTTCGCGGTCTTTATCACCGACGGCATCCACGAGGCCGAGGGGAAAAGGACGACTATTGGCGGGGAAACCGAGGTTTTATTAATTAACGGTTCTGCCAGCGCGGGAGTTTTTAAGAATTTGAAGCATCAAGCTTTTGAGTCCGTATCTTCCGCTTTTCTGTATTTAACTGAAACTGCTAATGGAGGTAAATAATTATGACTGCACGACAATATGGTGGCGACGGGGAAGAAAGGAAAGATTATTTGAAGCAAAAGCGACAAAAACAGAGAACGCGCAACCGGACAGTTGCCAGAGAGAAGTTGAAAAAAGAGTTAACCATCGGGCGTAACGAACTCGATCGCCACTGCGAAAAAGCCGACCTCGCCAGGGAGGAGGCCGTGCTGATAACCAGAAAGATTGAGTTTTCCCAGCAGGAATATCCTGAGCTTGCTAACGCGGGGTTGCGGGATACTATCTGGCACTTTTTTCTGCTGCTAGTTTTTCCCGCCGTCTATGGTCTCAACTTTCTTTTAATCGTTCAACCGGTGCTATACCTTGCCAAACAGGCGTTTGTTCCCGGTTCCTGGCAAATTAAAGCGGCGGTTTGTGTCCTGCCCATCATACTTTTGATTTTTGAAAGTGGGATTTCGGCTAAGTTATATTTTGCCGATCGCGACGATGATTTAGATGGGATTGTGTTTTGGCGGCGACTGGCCAGTCTGATGGTTTGCGTCACGCCACTGATGATTATCGCTACTTTCCTCGCCAGGCACAGCGGTTTGTATTGGCCGCCCCCCGCCCACGAGTGGGTCTTGTTATCGACTTTGGTAATTTTGGCTTTTGCCACAGATTCTCTTATCGTCTTTGGTGGGGAGATGACTAACGAGGCATTATCTTTTTTCTGCTTCGGAGTTCAAGACAGGTGGTCTCGCTGCCAACTGAAGCGCCAAAAGAGGATTTATGCGAAGAATGCCCGAAAAGGGGAGGAAATTCTCATCGCTTACAGTCGGAGTATTAAGACTCACAATGAGAAACTCGCGGATAACTTTCGTTCGGAACCTTTGAACCAAAGTACCAAGCGGGTGATGAATGAGTGGATGGGTAGGAATTTGTTTCCCGAGTCGAATGGGGATGGTGGTTTGGAACGGTTGGGATAGCTAACAATTATAGTTCCGCAGACGGTGGGGGTCTAGATCGGGGGGGAGCTTTGCATCCCTCCCTTTTCGTGTGGCTATTCTGCTAAAATTGGGACACTTTTACCGGACGGAGATCCCAAGAGCTTATGTGCGATGACCCACAATTGCCGGAGCCTTTGGCCAAGATGCGCCAAAAGTTGGACGGCAGCAAGGAGGACAAACGCCTTTACGAGTTAATAGAAAATTTCTATCACCAAGGTTCTAATAAAATAAAAAGAAGTAGGGCATTTGCTTCTTTATTGGCAGAACTTAAAAAGTTATCAGGACTTAAAAGACCGCTTGAGTATCATCCAGAATACGAGGATATTTTGCAGGAAACCTGGGGGCTAGTTGCTCAGAAAATATTTACTGAATTTGACCCCCAGGGAAGAAATTTGAGAAACAGTTTGGTGTTGTGGATTAATGAAAAACTGCGGCTAAAATATAAGGTTATGGGTTTGTTTTCTACTGGGAGAAGACCGGAGGGTGAAGACAAACCTAAGACCGCCAAACAGGAGTTAGCAGAGTTAATCAGGCAAAAACCTCAATCTCTTGACGTTCAAGTTTCTTATGATTCTGACGATTCGCAACCTTTGACTTTAAAAGACCTTATTGCCGATCCTAATCCTAATTTTATAGAGAAATTGGAGAGGGAGGAACTGAAAAAAGCCATAGAAGAGTTAAACCGTCCTTCTCGCAACTATCCCCAGTGTACTTGTTTGGAAATTGCCAAGGGGCACATTTTGAAACAACCTCCAGATACCATTGCTCAAATAGCAACGGATTTAGGCATGAATTACCAAACAGTTCATAGCCATTGGAGGAGAAATTGCAAGCCGCTTTTAGCAGAAATTTGGAAACAATTTAATCTAGGAGAATAACTCATGTTAAAAACAGAAACATTTAAGCTCGGCGTACCAATTACGACTCGGGGACGGGAGTACGCCAAAAAGTTCGCCGCCGAACAAACAACTGCTGCTAAAGCAACTAGAGTTTTTCTCAATACTTTAGCAGTTTATGCCGTCCATGAATACTTGAAAATAACGGAGATTGAAACAGTTTTAGAAGCGTCGGATAGCTGGCATCCAGTAATGCGACAATTTCACGATGTGGCGGATTTAGTAATTGTTAATTTGGGCACCTTAGAATGTCGTCCGGTGTTGCCGGAGGAAACAGAAATTATGCTGCCCCCAGAGGTAACGGAGGAAAGAATTGGTTATTTGTTGGTCGGGTTTAATGAGGAATTAACGGAGGCTGAGTTATTAGGATTTTTGCCGATGTTTGACCCGGAAGATGCGCCTGAGAAGATAGAAATAGATGACTTAGAACCGTTGGAGAGTTTGTTTGATTGTTTGATAAGATTGGAGGATGCTAATAATCTTTGGTCGAGTAGTGAAGATAAAGTTTTTGCCCGAGTTAACGAACGGTTAGAAACAGAATGTCGGGCAGATTTTATCGTTAAACTAGAGTGGATTTTTCGCAATAAAGAGGATTTTGAGTGGCAGTTTGCAACGAAGGAATTGTTAGAGAGTTACACTGGAGAGCCGAAAGAATATGCGGAGAGTTTGAAAAATACTCAACGGGAAGAAATTGGTGGTAGTGGGAATATTGAGTTAGACGATTTAGCGGGTAATTTGATGGAGAAATTAGCCGAGATTTGGAAAGAATAATTAGTGCGAACGTCCCCGTTCGCGGCTGGGCCCAGACGCACGAACGGGGACGTTCGTACTCGTCAAAATACCCACCATTTTAGTAGTAGTAGGGTGCGCAGTGCGCACCTTACAAAAGTAGCCTTTTTTTTTGAGTGGGGCCAGAAACCCGGTTGGCAAAAAACCGGGTTTCGACCGATAGTGGGGCC
>CAZUCT010000299.1:5223-8023 GCA_964619285.1 uncultured bacterium
CCGGGTTTCGACCGATAGTGGGGCCAGAAACCCGGTTGGCAAAAAACCGGGTTTCGACCGATAGTGGGGCCAGAAACCCGGTTGGCAAAAAACCGGGTTTCTGTGGACGGTGTTGGGTTCCACTCCGTTTCACCTAAAGAAACCCGGTTTTTTGGAAAAACCGGGTTTCTGGCCCGAAGGAAAAACCGGGTTTCTGGCCCGAAGGAAAAACCGGGTTTCTGACCCGAAGGAAAAACCGGGTTTCTGGCCCGAACCATTGGCCCAGGTTTGGGGCAATGGCTTTGGGCCATTAAGACAACTGGGCCATTATTGGGCAGGGCCACCGAGTTAAAAGAAATTGTGGCGATTTTGCATAAAATTAGATCGGAACTTCCGTTAAATATGTAGGTGGGGCGGCGGCGCTTAATGTGACTTCTATTTTTTATTAGGGGTAACGTTTCTTACTTGCCCAACCGCCTAGCTTGCTTAATTACTTAAGCAAAATGACAAACCCCTCTTGGGCAAAATGTTGGTCGTGGGTTAGCACCTCGCTAATTCCTAAAGAGCCCATGGTATTCATAGAAATACAGTCGGCCAAACTGTATCCTTTATCGGCGCGTTTTTCGTACAAGCGCATTCCTTGTAAAAATGATTGATGGCTTTGTTCGACAACAAAAATATCGGGGTGGTCGATGATACTTTTAACTAACTCAACCGCCCGTTGTCGCTGCCCTTCGCCCGCATTGGCGTAAAAGGTTAAAAGCTCGCTTAATACTTCTTCGGTTGTTACTATTTTTGTTTGGTCCAGGGATGAGGCGATCGCCATAACTCTATGGTGCCATTCATCTTTGGGATTGATTAATGCTATCCAATAAAAAGCATCGGCAAATATTGTTTTCATATTTCTTGTTTGGGAGTACCGTAAATGTAGCGATCGTGTTGTTCGGCCCCATCGGTTGGGAGTTGGTTTAGTTCCTCTTCTGTCATGTCGAGTATGAGTAGTTCGGCTACTTTCCAAATGGGTTGGCGAACTTTAGGGCTAGGGGGCTCTTCCTTGGCCTGCAAGTCTCGAACAATGGCTTTTTTTAGCTCGTTAAAGACTGTATCTAAGGAATTGCTCTGAATTTGTCGGTCGGTAATTCCGGGGCAACTAGCCAAGTAACCAGATTCGTTTTTTTCGAGGGAAATGTTAATTTGATAGGACACGTTTTTTCCTCCTTAACTGGGAGTGGCTGCTCTTTATATTAAATTATAGCAGTGCTTTGGAATGGGGGAGGTTGTTGTTGTTAGAGGGGCGATCGCTCTTCCAACAACAACTATTTACCAACAACCCCCGGGCACCAGAGGAGTATTAAGAAACCGGGTTTTTCGCAAAAACCGGGTTTCTGGGCCCGCCAACAAGCTGCCTGTTACCAAAAGTCTCGACCTGTCATTGCGAGGCGGCGGGAAAACGAGTTAACCTCCTGGTTCCACCGTTAAAACAGCCGTAGGCGACAGCCTTCCCGAAGGGTAGCAATCTCTGAGATTGTCAATGGGGTGAAAAAGGTTAGTTAGCAGCGGATTTTGAAGCGGACGAGTGCGGATGGGTTGGTGGTGGGAAAACCGGTTAATCTTTTTCCTCGGTCTGGAACGATTTTTTAACGGTAGGAATGATTTCTGCAATGGTAGGAACGATTTTTTAACGGTAGGAATGATTTCTGCAATGGTAGGAACGATTTTTTAACGGTAGGAATGATTTCTGCAATGGTAGGAACGATTTTTTAACGGTAGGAATGATTTCTGCAATGGTAGGAACGATTCCTGCGAGGGTAAAAACGATTAGCGGACAGAAAAAAACAACCAACCCCCATCCCCCACCAACAACCCATCGGCTAAAAAAACCCCCACCTGTCATTGCGAGGCGGCGGGAAAACGAGTTAACCTCCTGGTTCCATCGTTAAAATAGCCGTAGGCGACAGCCTTCCCGAAGGGTAGCAATCTCATACAAACCAAACAAAAAGGACAAAAACAATGAACGAACAACGGCTCCAAGCATACGCCAACCTAATCAACCAACTGCTAACCCGCCCCAACGGCGACGAACCCCAAATCCTCAACGCCAACCGAGAGTTACTGGACGCGGGACTATTGCTGGTAACGGCGCAAGTGGCAGAACAACTAGAAGCAAACGGCAACCAAAACCACGCCGACTTCCTCCGCCACCTCGGCAGTCAGCTAGTAGAGGCCCTGGGAATCTCAGAAACTCCTACCCCAGCTAACCCCTCATCCGAAGACCATCTACAATTCCTAATGGAAGTATTGCAAGCAACCTGGGACAGCGGTGCTAACTCCCAAGTCGTCTATCCCCTCCTGGCAGCCAACCAAGATAAACTCGACTACAACTTTATCGCCGTCTTACAAACCTGGGCAAAAGCGAAACTCCCCGAAGTGGAACCGTCCCAAGCACGAAGCATCGCCGCAGATATCGGCAACTTCGGCAACCTCATCCAGCAGTTTCCCCTGGGCAACAAAGCGGCGAACATGGAAATTAGCCTCGCCTGTTACGAAATCTCCCTGACAGTCTTCACCCGCCACAGTCACGCCGAAACTTGGGCGGCTATTCAAAACAGTTTGGGCACAGCCTACAGTAACAGAATACAAGGAGACACGGCAGAAAATCTGGAAAAGGCGATCGCTGCCTACAAAAAAGCTCTGGAAGTTTACACTAAAGATGCTTTTCGCAACCAGTGGGCGATGACTCAGAATAATTTGGGCAATGCCTACAGAAACAGAATACAAGGAGACACGGCAGAAAATCTGGAAAAGGCGATCGCTGCCTACC
>CAZUCT010000300.1:0-1619 GCA_964619285.1 uncultured bacterium
TTTGCCTTCGATTTTGCCTTCGGCTTTACCTTCGGCTTTGCCTTCTTCTTTGCTTTCAGCTTGGAGCTCTTTAACGTACCGTGTTTCTTTGAGGTCTGCTAATTCAAACATGGCTTCTAACTCCTGACGAGAGAGATTTGGTAATTTATAGACAACGATGGTCTTCATCAATTCTACAACAGCTTCGGCGAGAACGTCATCTTCTAGTTCTTCCTTTGCTTCGGAGATTAACTCTCGGGTTAATTCTACTGTTTCTTGGGAGCTTTTTTGCCCTTGTACGATTAACCCAATGGCTTTTAAACCCAAGGACGAGTTTTCAGAAATACTTAATTTGTCTAAGTAAATTCGTCGGACTCGCTTGTTATTGAGTAACTCTTTATAGCGTTTCTGCATTTGTGGCTCCAAACTCTTCCGGGCAAATAGGACCACTCCGCGCCAATCTTGATTCGATTGATTTCGATGCAGATAGACGAAGATTTCCGCAAAAAATTTGCTGTAAAAATCTTCTTTCGGCTGAAATTGGACCTCGGTAAAATAGAGGGGCAGCGACTCGCGATTTGATTTGAATAAACCATCGATTCGGAAGGCCGTTTCCTTCACTTCTTCGGAAGTAAATTCGTAGTCCTTGGCCCGATTTGGGAGGCCGATGATTTCAAATAACGTGCCGGGTAAGAGTTGGAAAAGTTGGTAAAAAACTGTGTCGGTTCGCATGACTAAATTGAGATGTATTCTGGCCATTTGTTACTGTTTTTATTATAGAGCAATATAGCCATAAATAAACTTTTTTCTAACCTAAGCGCGAATGGCCTTGTTGGGGGTAACAGGTAATATTTTACGAGTACCCGTTCTACGGGATATTTTTCTGGATTAGTCTATGCTCGCGTACTCGCCATGCTATAGTAATAAGAGTCGAAATCACAAAGCAAAAAAAGGTTAAAACCATGACAACAACACTGAGGGCCAGCAGCTTAAACCTCCACGATGTCGAAACCAAATTTGGTTTGCAAGATACCCAAGACGAGCAATTTTTTCGGGAGTGGAGGGAGGAGCTTCCAGAAGTAAGCGATGGGGAAAAACAAGCCCTAGATAAACTTAAAGCCGGTTATTTCAATAATGCCAAATATTCGATGTTAGAAGACACGGTGAAATTGGTAGTATTAGGACCGTTGCTTTTTTTTGCAGATTTTTACTTGGCACCCTTCCACATTGAAGCGGAAAAATCGGTGGAACTAATAACAGAAGATGAAGAAATAATTGTCAAAGGAAGTATTGATGTTCTGTTGTTTGCAGAAAACTTTTGGGTGGTGGCGATCGAAACCAAAAGCAAGCAATATTCGATTGAAGCGGGATTGCCTCAATTACTTTTTTATATGCTGACTAATCCCGTTCCAGACGTTCCGACGTTTGGATTGTTGACTAATGGGAGTAATTTCCGATTTGTGAAGTTGCAGAAAGGGGAGACGTGGCAATACGCCGTCTCGAAAATGTTCGATGTCCGCAACCCGGGTAACGACCTTTACGATATTTTGAGCATTTTAAAGCGACTGGGGTATTTAGTCAGCAACGGAAATGGATAATCGTAGAACCAACGCAGAAATCATAGTGTATCTGATGCACAA
>CAZUCT010000300.1:1719-8016 GCA_964619285.1 uncultured bacterium
CGATTTCTGCACCCCGCACAACGATTTCTGCACCCCGCACAACGATTTCTGCACCCCGCACAACGATTTCTGCACCTTGCACAATGATTTTTTGGGTGGGATGAAGGCGTTTTTGGAACGTCCGAGAACTGATGAGGAGGTAGAGGAATGGAAAAGGATAGGGGAACAATTAGAAAAAGAGCGTCAAGAAAACAGGAAACAACAACTTTTGGAAAATTATTAAAATTAGTCCCCAAAATATGCCCCAATTAAAAGTAGAATTACAACAGCGTCAAATCGATGCAATTAATAAATGGAAAGATGCCAACCGTCGCGGCATTTTAGCGATGGCAACCGGTACTGGTAAAACTATTGCTGCTTTGGGCGCTGCTGCCAGTCTCGAAAAACTCGATTTTGTTGCGATCGCCGCGCCGACTAAAGAAATAGTTAGACAGTGGGTTAAAGAAATAGAAGAACGCACGAACTTTAAACCTCCTTTAATCGCTACTGGTAAGGGGATAATCTGGAAAGAACCCCTGTATAGAAAACTGCGTTTATTAAATAGAAAAAGCTTATCCCCAGAACGACTGCCGGTTATTGTGGCGGGCACTTACGGCGAACTTTCAAAAACGCCGGTTTTAAACTTAATTGACGATGCTGGCGGGTTGCCTATTAATTCTTTATTAATTGCCGATGAGGTTCATAGTGCGGGTGCTAAAGTTTATCGGCAAATTTTGCGAGCTGATTTTCGAGATCGCCTCGGTTTATCCGCCACTCCCATTCGTCCTTACGATGAAGAAGGTACGGAATTTGTGCTGGAATATTTCGGGGGTGTTGTTTATGAGTTTGGTTTGGAAGAGGCGATCGCTGCCGGTATTCTCTGCCAGTACGAATATTACGTTTATGTTGCCGAATTAAACGATGAGGAGTATTTTAAATTTAGAGAATTAACCACCAGAATTAGTCAGTTACTTAATAGCGACGACGAGGAAAAATTGGAGCTGGCAAAAACTTTATCTATTCAAAGAGCTAATATTATTAAATCCGCTTCCTCCAAACTCGATTTGCTGAACGGTATTATAAACGACCATCCGTCCCGTCGAGGTATGATATACTGCGCCGACATTGCCAGAGCTACCGCAGTCTGTCGGATGTTAACTGCGCGAGGAATGACCGTGGCGCGCTATACTTCAGAAGATAGCGATCGCCCCCGGCTGCTGTGGGACTTTTCTCGGGGAAACCTGGATGCCCTGGTGGCGGTAAAATGTTTGGATGAAGGGGTGGACGTCCCGGCGGCGGACCAGGCGATTATTTTAGCCAGCGACGCTTCCGAACGCCAATTCATCCAACGGCGGGGCAGGATTCTCCGGGCCGCGCCGAAAAAATCTCTGGCTAAGGTTATCGATATTATTGTCGTTCCCCCAGAAGGAGATTATCCGTTAGAAATTATTGACTCGGAAATTAGGCGAGTCGCTAAATTTGCCCAGGCAGCCAGCAACCGCGCTTCTCTAATTTCTAAGTTAGTGGAAGAAATCGGACATTATGGGATTAGCCATTTAGATTTATGGTAAGCTTTGGGAATGGGGAATGGGTAATGGTTGGAAAATTGGGAGGATAATTAATGGAAAAAAAACTGCGAGAACTTGCGGATAAATATGAAATTCCTCTGGAGCTTCTCCAAGAAGCAATTGCAATGGAGAAAGAAAAAGTTATCTTGCAAAATCGGATGATGGGTGCAAAATTGGTAGAATTAATCGAGCGTTACGCTGACTCGTCAAATTAATTAGGAGGTTTGGTGATGGGGCTAAGACTAAAAAGCATTCGCTTGCAAAACTGGAAATGTTATCGAGATGTGGAGATAAATTTTAACCTCAAAACTGATAAAAAAATCTGGATAGTTTTCGGACAAAATGGTTTTGGGAAAACTTCTTTATTAGAAGCTATCCAGTGGTGTCTTTACGGTAATGCAATTGTTTCTGCTAAGGAGTTATTAAAGCACTTTCATCGAGTGGCAAGCCAAAAAAGACCGGAATTTGAAATGTCGGTAAATTTAACATTCGATCGCGACGGCGACATCTTCCAAATTAGCAGAGTTGCCCAAAGATTAGTAAAAGGTTCGACACCTCGCGCTAACGTTAAAGAAGCTATTGTTCTGGAAAATGGGATTAATAAAATAGATGTCAGGGAACGAATAGAAGAACTTTTGCCCAAGTCGTGTAAAGAATTTTTCTTCTTTGATGGGGTGGAAATTAAGCGTTACGCCCAGAGCATTCATACGGAGGAAACTTATGGAGCGATCGAGCGGATTTTGGGGATTCCCGAGTTGAGAAATTTGCGCGACGATGCGAAAATAGCCGGGGAAAAAATTGAGAAAAAAATTAACGATTTGGGAAAGGGAAATCTAGCCTTAAGACAAATTAAAGAAGAATTAAGAGACCTGAGAGAACAAATTGAGGTCAAAAAAGGGCAGCTTCAAAAAGCCGAGGCGGAGCATCGAAGTGCGATTGAAACTTTTAATTCTGTTAAAGAAGAAGCCAATCAAATTGAAGATTTGCGCCAGAGATTAGAGGAATTAAAAAATTTGGAAAGCAAGCAAGAGCGCTATCGGGAAGATTTAGATAAATCGGAAAAGGAGGTAAAAAATTCCTTAAGACAAGCATCAATTCCTCTGTTATTAGAATTTGTTCGGGAAGTCGCCGACGACATGCAAACGACCACAACCATCGCCGCGCGACGTTCCGGTTCGGTGGCATTGCTTGAAGAAATATTGAGGGATGAAACTTGCGTTTGCGGTCGCTGTTTGGACGAGGAGTCTCGACAATTTATATTAGAGGAATTGGAGACTTTTAAAAGTAGAGCGAATAGCAGTACCAATGATGTTATCAAACAAGACGGTTTGCGCAATCGTTTAGAAATGCTTTCTGATTTTAAAACTCCCGATTTTGACGGTCTTTTATTAGAGCGCGATCGCCTCCAAGACGAACTCGAAGAAGTTAAGCAAACAATGGATCGCCTCAGACGGGAAACGAGAGGGCAAGACAACAAAAAAATGCAAGAAATCTGGCAAAAAGTCGGCGAAACTCAAGAAATTGCCAAGCAAAAAAAACAGCAAACCGATCGCTTGAGTCAAGAAATCCAAGAATTAGAAAAACAAGAACATACCATGCATCGCCAGATGATAAAATTAGCGAGTCAAAATAAAGAAACCGCCACTCTGGCAAAACAGGCAAAATTCGCCGAAGGTCTCTATAAAGCTGCCAGCGAACTGATAGAATGGCGCATCGAAGAACGCAAGCAAACTATCGAAGCTCGCACTTCAGAAATTCATCGGCGCGTTACCAACAAACCAAGAGAATATAAAGGAGTAAAAATAAAAGACGACTATACTCTCGGCATCAAAAATGCTGTTGGCGCAATCCTCGACCCAGAAACCTTAAGTGCCGGGGAAAAAGAGGCTCTTGCTTTTGCCTTTATTGCCGGATTAAATCTGGCATCGGGTACCGCAGCGCCTTTAGTTATGGATACGCCCTTCGGTCATCTGGATGCCGAACATCAGAAAAACTTGATTGATTCCCTGCCAGAGATTCCATCGCAAGTGATAGTTCTGGCGACAGACCGGGATCTGCCCGAAAATTTGTTAAAAAGTCTGCGTCCTTACGTTGCTGAAATCTTTAAACTCGCTCGCCTCGATGCCAACGAAGATGCTTCTATTGTGGAGGTAGAAAGATGAAACGTATAGATCCCAATGCCACCGTTCGGCCCACCCGGGAAGCGAAGGGTTATCTCGATTTATTGAAAGAGCAGGGCGTATTCGATCGCATGATAGACCCTTATATGTTTGCCGTCGCCTACGCCATCAAAAAAAACGTCGATATTTCCGAAGTTTCCCTCAAAGGTCAGCAAGATATGATTAACATCGGTATCGTCGATGACGAGGTTCGTCTGACCCTGGAGGCGGGAGTTCGTGCCTCGTGCAAGCGCAACGAACAACCCGAACCTGCTGACAGTCGCGAGGTTTTGGAAATCTTAACTAAATACGCAGAAGTCGGTCTCCAAATGTTAAAGCAGCGGTGGGAGGGAAAAGTTCCCAATCAGATCCAAGATGATATTTGGAGAATAATTAGGGAAGAGACGATGGGGGATTAATTGGGGTGCAGGTCAATTTTGAAGCGAACCAAAATCGTAACGCTTTTTGCTAAGTAGTCGTGCAAAATTAATTAGACACCGAACAGACAAGATGTCTGTTCTACGGGGAAAATTTTCTGCAAATATTTTTGCCTACCTACTTAATTGCTAATTGCTAATTGTTAATGGTACAGCAAGAAGCGGTTTTGAACCAATTTTTTTATTTTTGACAAAACTGACTTGCTTCCGATTAATTGAGTAACAAAAATGCTGGAAAAATCCATTTAGCTGTACCTCATCACACAAAAATATGAAAGTTCAGTCAGTTCAATTAAAATACTTCAATAAATTTAGAAATATACCCGATTTAGACTTTATCAATCCCGAAACAGGATTGGCACGAGATTTGATTCTATTAATAGCGCGCCGCGCACCTAACCCTATTCATCTACTTAAAATTGCTAAATAATGAAGCAACAAATATATGCTGAAATTGGGTTTGGCAATCCAACTTTTTTATCCACGGAGATAGAAACTCAAGATAAAGAACATAGAATTAATGGTTTTCTCAAACCCCAACACATAGAGGGAATTTATCTCAGAATTTGGCTGCTCAAAAGAGTGTTAGTTATCTCCACGCGCAACGGTATTAGCTTAAATAAGAAATATAAAAATAGGGTGAAATTTCTCTTTGGCATTCAAGGGTACGAGGAATAGTAAATAGTAAGGTGCGCGGCCCGCACCCTACGGGAAGTGATGGTGGCGGTGCGCGGCCCGCACCTACGGGAAACTGTTGCGCAATAGTAAGGTGCGCGGCGCGCACCCTACGGAAAACTGTTGCTACAACAATGCCAAACGGTGATTTGAGGAATTGCCGGGGAAGACTTGGGCAAGTTGGGAGCCCTTAACTTCCATGTGGCCCTCTAAGACGGTGGCGATCGCGTCTCGGAAATCGGTAGTTACTTCTAAATCCCGACCTTCGTATAACTCCGACTCGTCCAAACCCGGCCAGTCTCCAAAAACCCGACCGCCGCGAATGCCGCCGCCCAACACCCACATAACGTTACCGTGACCGTGATCCGTGCCGGCGTTACCGTTTTCCTTCGCGGTACGACCGAACTCGGACATCACCAAAATCGCCGTATTGGCATACAACGGTCCCAACTCCTTAACCAAAGTGGCGATACCTTCTCCCAGATGCTTCAACTTATTTGCTAGTTGGCCGTTACTGCTGCCCTGGTTGACGTGAGTATCCCATCCCCCCACATCGATAAACCCTAACTGAGTTCGGGAGTCGCCGACCATCACTCGCGCTAACTTGCTCGCGTCGCTGGCAAAACCGACGGGGGGCGGAGCTCCGTTAGAAGCTTCCTCCATTTCCTTTTCTAGATCCGCCAGCAGCAACTCCCGCGCTTGGCGACCTTCCTGATAAGCTCTGCTCAAGTCGTCGTTACCGCTGTAGAGGCGATCGAAAGCTTGGTAAATGGGAGGGCGATCTATCGGCAGGGGGCGAGTTGACTTCTTGCCCGTGGGCAAACTCGCGACCGGCATTTCGCCGACGAGGATGCGGGGTGGGGTGTCTCCTATATTCACCGCCTGAGTCGGTTTGTCTTTGGGCAGGTTCCCCAACAGGCGGTTCATCCAACCTTCGGAAGTCATTTTATCGCCGGGAGTGCCGACTTCCATATAGTGTTGGGCATCGAAATGCGATCGCGTCGGGTCTTTGGAACCGCTGGCATGAACGAAAGCGAGAGTTTTACTTTGCCAAAGAGGCATGACATCGGCCAAAGCGGGATGGAGGCCGAAGAAACCGTCCAAGTCAAGGGCCCCATTGTTCTCCCCGGGTCGAGGAATAGCAATTTTTGGTCGCAACTCGTAGTACGTCTCCTCTTGGTAGGGAACCACCACGTTAAGTCCATCGACTGCCCCGCGCAAAAACACGACTATCAACCGCTGGCGGTTATTAGTTTGGGCAAGTCCTTTCGCCACCCAACTGTGGGCGCCGATATTGACAATACTCGAAGCAGATAAAACACTCGCCAGTTGAATAAATTTCCGTCGTTTCATAATTGTTAATTGTTGGTAGTAATCGCTTCAGCGATAATCGTTTGTAGTAATCGCTTCAGCGATAATCGTTTGTAGTAATCGCTTCAGCGATAATCGTTTGTAGTAATCGCTTCAGCGATAATCGTT
>CAZUCT010000301.1:0-7957 GCA_964619285.1 uncultured bacterium
GCAATAACTTCACCGCTGCCGGCTCTGTGGCATTGCGCCCGCCGACGATCGCTACCTTGGTATTAGTGGCGGGGGTAAACCCGGCATCTTTGCCCTTGAGAACGGCCTGATTTAATAAAATTAACGGTTGGGACTTATTATAAGCGATGCGAACCCGGTTCCGAATTTCTGCTTCGTCGTTATTGAAGACCTTAAAAATGCGATCGCACGCCGCCAATTCCCGTTTTAACTTGCTGCTGTTGGGGGCATCGATAATTACCCGCCGCGTTTTCTCGCCGACAATTTCTTTAAAATCCTCATCCTGCACGTCTGGCAATTCCGGTAAGTCGAACAACCGCATCACTTCGTTAGCGGCGCGGTTTTGCTTCCACAAAGGACTGGCATCGGTTAATACTTGCTCCGATAAAACGCTACAAATACCATCCAAACCTAACTGATACCGACTTTTATTGCCTTCGCTGGCGACGGCGTTTTGTTCGATTAAATCGTAGTATAAATCGTTCAACTCTTGCCTGTCGTAAAGTTTGATACCGTTGATAACCAAAGCATCGGCGCTATCGGCATTACTGTCCGCTTCCTTCTGGAAGTCGTCGCGCCACTGTCGCAACTTTTGATTTAACCGGACAAAACGCCTTTCTAATATTTCCAAATGTTCCAAAAGGCGATCGATAACATCTAATCCTAAAAAACGCGCTTTCCGTTGAATAGTTCCGATTAAACTGCCTTCCAAACCGCTCAAAGCTGTCTCGCAAAACTCCTCCATTTTTGCTTGCTTGGTCAAACCAAATTTGTTTTTAAAATGTTCGATGTCTTGGAGAGAATCCTCATATTGTTTGCGTCGCTTTTCTTCGTTTTTACTCCAGACTTTATCGACGTCTCGCCGAAATTTTTCTGCCGAGGAATTTAGTATTTGTCGGACGTTATTGATAAAAGCATCGGCAAATTTCTGCCCTCGGTTGCGGTCTTCAATTATGCGATAAAATTCTTCCTCCAAAGCAATTTTTCCTTGGCGAACTAGGCGATCGCGATTGTCGTACATTTTCAAGAAAAAATCGCCGTGGGCTCGTTCGTCTGGGCTTAATTCTCGCAGGTGGTTGGATTTATATTCGTCAACTTTGTCAGTTAAAAAATCGGTTAGTTGCAGAATTTTTCCTTTTTCCGAGCTAATAACTCCACCTATTCCCTGTTGGGTGCATTGCAATAAATTTTCCCGCGCTATTTCATGGCGGATACTATTAACAAAACCAGAAACTTCTGCTAAATAAGACTTATCTCCAGCAGCGGATAAACCTGTTATTAATTCCATCTCTGTCAGCCGCATCCGTTTGAGAATATCGTTATTAATTAGCTCAAAAACTTGGGGCGGCAACTGCACTTCTTCATTTAACCACCACTTCAAAAAATCCGCCGCCAAACGATTAGTTAAAGAAGCGCGAATTTGAGCGATGGGAATTTCCATTGTGGATAAACCAAAGCTCATAAAATTCTTAGGATAACCGCGCCCTCCCGGGTCTGCTTGAGCCCAAGCGCCTTTAATATTGTCGCGAATAGAGCGTTTGTGGGGGGCGAAATCGGAGGTTAAATCGAGGAAAATATTTTGAGCGATTAACTCCCGCAATTGGTCGAGGGTAAACTCGCTTTCGCCGTTTTTTGTTCCTACTAAATAAGTAAAGTCAAAGGGGGGGCGTTTTTCTCGAATTTCGTCTAAATTTGATTGACTGAATTGGGTTATGTATTCCGTGCGATAGTCGGAAAAATAGTTTAATTCCATCAGTGCGGCATAGCCATTTGCTAATACTCTATCTCCAACATTTATGCCGATAAATGCTTCGGGCATGGGTACTATTGCCGTTACTAAAGGGCTAGCTTGTGCCTTCAACCAATGACGAACGGAATAGCCAATATCGATTAACATTCCGCTGCCAGTGCCCCCAGAAAGGGAACCGACAATAAAGACATTAATGTTATTCGTGGCGACTTTAATGCCGTATTTTTCTAGCATTAAATTTTCGTTGCCTTTGACGCGATCGCCTGCATTTTCAAAAGCCTTTTGGATGTTATGATAATTGCAGAAATAAGCAAAGCGACCGCAACCGCGAATTTGTCCCGCCCCCGCTTCTAAAGCGCCAATATTTCTTTCTAATTCTGAAGGAAACCAACTTTCGATCCAGGGATAATTCTGCATATCAGTCATCATATCCCGAACCTGTCTGCCGCTGACTGCAGCCCAATATTTTTCGTTATCTTTAAAAGCGGAACCTGCGGCGTTGGGATTAGTGACTTTGTATTCTTTATCGGTGTCGATAATTAAGAAACTAATAATCGGAAAATTGCGCAAACTCCCATAAGTTTCTTCCACTAATCTGCGGGTTCGGGACAAGACCTCATGGCCGGTTCCGCCAACTCCCACAAAGATTGTGGGCACCATACTTTTTTCTTCTACTGGCATTTTTTGTTCCTAGTTCCCTAAAATTAGTTATTAATTTCATGCTATAGCTTAAGCTAGTTTTTGTCAAGTATTGGGCTCTAGCAATCCTATTTGAGTTATGTCAAAAAACGTGCCGGCTTTTGGGAATGGGGAATGGGGAATGGGGAATGGGTAAGAGTTTCAGTAGTTCTTTGTAGGTTGGGTGAAGTGCAACGAAACCCAACGAATATGTTGGGTTCCACTGCGTTCCACCCAACCTACAAAATGCTCTATTTTTTTTCATCTTTTTTCAGGAATACCCCCCAAAGGTTTTGTAGTGGTGCAACTAAGAAACCCGGTTTCTCAAACCGGGTTTCTGGAGTTAGCACCGTCTATAATAAATAACAACCAATTTACCTGGAGGAAGGTTCCATGAGTTACCAAGCTATTATCAAAAAGTCTATTGGCATTATCCTGCTTTTATCTGTCATTGCGGGTATCGGTAGTTTTATTCTCGATATTATCTCTTTTCGTAACGGCTCACCCCAGCTAATAGTTAAAAAGAGCGATCGCTTTTCCTGCGAGTTGCGGATGGATACTACCAGAGGAAAAGACGTCTGGACTGTAATTTACGATAGCGATAAACGAATTCAACCTTGGTTGGGTATCGTCATCCCCATGGGTGGGGGTTGGACTCCGGCGAGGCGATGCGAGGAAATCGAACGGCGGTTAGACAACTATCGCCAAGATGGTTTAGTGGCTCTCTTCTCTCGTACAGTTCTCAACACGCCAGGTCAAGAGGTTATTTGTGCGAAAACCCTAAGTAACGGGAATAACTGTTCTTTAGTGCTGACCTTGAACGTGGGAGTTGATGGTTACGTTGCGTTGCAGGATATGACCGAGGCGTTGCGGACTGGGGAGACTGTTTATCATAGCGATGAGGCGATCGCCTCTAACTCCCAGTTTTCCCCCCAGTCGCCATTTATCTATTTGGAACCCTATTTAGCTCTGGAGGATCTCCCGTAGAACAGGCGTCTCGCCTGTTAAGAAACCCGGTTTTTTGGAAAAACCGGGTTTCTGGGAACACTCGATCGGTTCTCTAAGTCTTGGGGTTGTCGTCGCGATCGCTTTCCCGTTCTATTTGTCTTTCAACTTCGAGTAATGCCTCGAATGCCGTCACAATTTCCACAATTCGTTCTGCGGAAATGTCTGCTACTTCCGACTTAGAATACATTGCAATCAAAATTCTGGTTGTTGATGTCTGCAAGTAGTAGATGACTCTATATCCACCGCTTTTGCCCTTCTTAATATCGCTGTTTTTAACTCGCACTTTAAATACTTCATAGCCAGCACCGGATATGCGATCGCCCGGTAATTCTCCTGCTTGTAATTGGTCAATAACGAGCTGCAAGTCAGACCGAACGCGACGATACTTTTTGGACAAAGTGCGTAAGTCGCGTTTGAATTGGGGTGTAGCTTTAACATCTATACCGGGAATATTACTCTGCATCTATTCCCTCCCACAGTTCGCTAAGAGATATCGTCTGCCCGGTCATTGCCTCGTACCATCCCTGCCGAAAGCTGTCTTCTGGAGACCCGGACGCTTCCGAGGGGAGAACGATAACGCGAACTCGTCGTCCTGTCAGGAGTTCCGACTGGGCAACTATTTCTTCCCAAGTTCCTTCTAGTTCTAACGGTGGTAGTGTCATTATAATTTACCTGTTTTAATTGTCGGTACTTTTCCCATAATAACACAAGTTTTTGTAGTTTTTGTAGGTTGGGTGGAGTGAAACGAAACCCAACACAACCATCCTACTGTAGGGGTAAAGCATTCGGGCGGTCAACCTGTGGAGGGCGCATAAATGTTAATGTCCGAATGCTTTACCCCACCCCCACGTCTAATCTTCTGGACGAAACAAACCTCAACCAAACCTACAATCTCCCGCTGTCATTGCGAGGCGGCGTGGATGCGAGTTAAGCTTTTGGAGAAACCGTTAAACCAGCCGTGGCAATCTCATACATATTATAGTATTCGCCATTTACCGTCAATCCCAAAAAACCTTCCCAACCAGAAAACCAAACGCGAGGGCAGGGCAAAGCATTCGGACATAAAACTTAACACTTTTTCCACACGCTTACCCCCCGAATGCTTTGCCCCTACAGATTTATTGTTCTTGTTGAATCTTGGAAAACCAAAATATATAGATAGAGAAACCCGGTTTTTCCAACAATACCCTCGTTTCAAGGCTAACTCGCTCCCCAGAAACCGGGTTTTTTCAAAAAACCCGGTTTCTTAAATCTCCTGTCGCCAACCAACCTTGTTTTCCCACCAACAACCATCCGCACTCGTCCGCTACAACATCCGCTGCTAACTTAAAAAGTTGCAGTAAAAAATCAACTTTGCAAAACCCTGAAGGAGAGTACAAACCCCCGATTTTCCTCTCACAATAAAAGCGGTACCATGTCCGCTGTCAGTTTTAACCAACACAGTGCTAGCCTTAAAACGTTTAGCTATTTCCCGCCCAGACAGTGCCCCCGCCAGTTCTCCGCAACCGGTCAAAGAGAGAGCGACCCCCAGTACCACCAGTTTAACAGTAGATTTCATGGTTCTTACATTTAAGTGTGTTCGTAGTAATCGCTTCAGCGATTTAAGTGTATTGTAGCAATCCCATAGTAACATAGAGATTGCTACCCTACGGGAAGGCTGTCGCCTACGGCTGATTTTACGACTTCCACAAAAGTCGCGCAGCGTTGCGAGGAGCGAAGCAATCTACTCACTTACCAACCGCCTCGCAATGACAACATAATGATTATTTATCGTTAAGTAGTGACTGAAGGATTTCGGGAGTTAAGCCTCGCGCTTGTGCCTCTTGGCTCATATCGTCCATAACTTCTTGCAGACCTAAATTATATTTACCACATTTTTCCTCTGCAAACTCCCGAAAAGAACGATATCTCCCCGCTTCAAAATCATCCAACCCGCCCTGGATGCCCTTAATTGACTCTTGCAATTCTTGAGCCTCTGATGCTAAAACTTCCGTTAAAATTTCGGCAGCAACAAAATCGATATCCTGCCCTTCCCTGGCAGCTCTCTCCTGAAGTTGTGCTTCTACTTCAGGGGGAAGATTAATTACAATTGGCATCTGTTTTTTCCTCCACAATAAACTTTTTGCTTCATCAATACCTTCGCCAAAATAAAAAAATACTATTCGTAGGTTGGGTGGAACGCAGTGGAACCCAACAAATACGTCGGGTTCCACGGAGGTCCGCACGACCTACAAGAAAAGAAGGTGTTGTTCATTATAACAGTTTCAGGACTTATGCATTAGGAACAAAAAAATGGACGTTTGAGATTGCTTCGCATTCGCTCGCAATGACAGAAATAGGTTTTTTTGCGTAAGTCCTAACAAACTTCCACTAACAAGAACTCCCAAAAGGCAAACCCCACAATTTACCGACGATAACAATAGTTAAAACCGTCCAAAAGAGAGCATTTCCTAACGCCAATTGACCGCCCAAAGTCATATCAAGACCGATTAAACCTTGAAAAAACCAGCGGTCTAATGGTAATACTAACATCCACATCAAAGAAATAAAAGCGCCACCCAGCCAAAACATCACCCATCTCAGATTGCTATTAAATCTAGCAAAAAACTTATCAGTAAATAACATCTCTAAATTGCCAGCTTCATCCTGTAAATAAATGCCCTCCGTTTGGCGAGTGGCACTTCTAACCTCCTTCGATTCTTTACCTCCTAAAACCACCGCATTAATTTTAACTTTACTCTCAATTGCCCGGTTAATAATATTGTCGCTAACATCAACAATACCATCGGTAACAATTAACAATTCTCGACAGCGTTTTACTACCGAACTCAAAGCATTAGTACCTCGTTCTATCGCTAAATTTAGATTAGTTCCTCCCCCCAATTGTTGGTCTAAATTAGTATTTTGCAAAGAGCGTTCTAACTCTTTTTTAACTTGTTGACTATCTGCTTTAAAGTCATCAGTTAAAGGTTGAACCTTAGTGGCAAAACCGAAGATTTGGATTTGATTGGGACTATTTAATTGTTGGTTCTGTTCCAGATAGGAATTAACCGCTTGAATTTCCTGTTGTCTGACAACCCCAGAGGTACTATCGCTAAAATCGAGAGCGATCGCCACCGCCACCGGAGGCCGCCCCCAGTTTAACAACCAACCTAAAACCGCTATTATCAGGCAAGCTACCATTAACATTAATGGCACTTGAAATAGCGGATATAACCATAATTGTCTGCGAGTTCTGAGCATTTTGCAATTAACAATTAATAATTAACAATCAACAATTAACAATCAACAATTAACAATGAGTTTTTTTGTTGGGGCAAACAGGCAAGATGCCTGTTTTACGGTTTGTTAGCAGGGGATGGGTTATCTATCTCAGAAACCCGGTTTTTTGAAAAAACCGGGTTTCTTGGCCTAATTAGACATGATTTTGTCGTTGTTTAATATCCGCGATAATATCATCCATTGTTAAGCTATTTAGCAAATAATCTCGCTCCTTTGTGTAATCTCCACTGCCGGGCTCTAATTGACGAATAAACCGGATAGCATTAGCATACCCCAAAGCATCAACTAAAGCTTTAAATCCTTTTCTATTTAACTCAATTGGAGTCATAATTATCTCCTTATGTCTGATTCAAAGTCTCCCTTTTCAAGGGGGATTTAGGGGGATCGTCTTCCCTAAATCGGGTCAAATTGATAATTAAAACCGGCATCAGTTCCAGGATTTGCTCTTACCAAAGGAATGTCGTTAAAAGGACTAAAATTAGTCACCGACTTATTAACATTAACCCCCCGATTTAACTCTTGGGAAATAGCCGCCCGATCGCCCGGATGTTGGTTAAAAGCGATCGCTAACGCCTGAGTGGCATCGTAACTCGTCGCCGTCCTCCAACTAACTCTACCTTTCCAAATAGCCGCCGCCTGAGTGGCGAAAGTATCTTGAGAGTTCCACTGCCAAGGTACCGCCAATACTAAACCATCGATCGCATCATTTCCCCTACTTAAAATCGTCGGATTATATAACTCATCTGCCCCCAATAATAATAAGCGATCGCCCCCATCAGCATTAGCCCTTGCCAAAGCGATCGCCGTATCTACCTTATTTTTACTCAACGCCAACAAAGCCACATCTGCCCCAACAATTTTCGCACCATTCATCGCCCCATCGGCATTAAAACCCCCACCAATAATATCAATTTCCTCTACTACTCGTCCGTTTCTAGAAGCTATCGCATTGATAAATTCTTGTTTCAATTGCAGGCTATAAGGACTGTCCGAATTATAAAAAACTGCCACCCTCGCCCCCGGTCGATTTTGTACCGCATAATCGGCCAAAGTTTCCCCGACCTTTTTTAAATAAGTACTCAATAAAGTCGAACTTTGACTAAGTGGAATAGTCTTCACAACGGACCGATTATTATTAGTCGTAATTGCCGTATTTAACGAAGACAAAACCGCCACATTATTTAGCTCGTATAATTCTATAGCAAAACGGCTATTATTATC
>CAZUCT010000302.1:0-7939 GCA_964619285.1 uncultured bacterium
TTGCCAAGAGAGTGTTAGAATTAGCCGCAGAATTTGAAGATACGGAAATTCTGAAATTAACGAGCAAATATCTCTAGTTGTCAATTCCCCATTCCCAAAAAAGAGTGCTATTATATCATCAAACCTACCTGGAGAAACCAGATGAGTAAATTTGCGCGACTCTCTCAAGAAACCGTATCCCCTGGCAATAGGGAGACAGCGTCTTCTGTCAAAAACCCGCCCGCCCCCCAGAATGCCAAAAGTCTGAGGACTTGGTTTGGCCGTCTGAAAGTAGGTCAAAAAATTTGCTTGGGCTACGCAATTTCACTGGGAATTGCCTTTATCGGTACCAGCATCGGGGTTGCTATAGGCGATCGCTACCAACAAAAAGCTTGGCAAGGCGTAAGACACGCTTTAGAAGAAATCGAACTCCTATATCGCTTGCAAGCAGGCATCTCTCAAGGACGAATCCACGAGCAACAATTGATTCCTTGGTTAAAACAACCCGAAAAATTCAACCAGAAAGTGGTATTGCAAGTTCTGGAAAATGGTCGTCGCACCCTCCAAATCTGGGAAGAAACCAAAGAGTTTCTGGTTGAAGAACGCCACATAAGCGAGGAACACGAAAAAGAGATGCCGCAATTCGCGGCCGCTTATGCCGACGTAGTTAAAGAGTATTTCCAAGCCCTTGAGGAGATACTGGGGAAAATCGATATTGCCAATCTCCAATCTCCGCAAGAAATCGAGAAAGCTCGCCAATTGTTGCTAAGGTTTAGCACCAGCGATCTCGCTTTTGAATTTGAGGGAATTGCCGACGAGGTAGAGTCTCTTGTAGAAGTTTCCTATATCGAAAACGACAAAGCGCGAGCCGATGCAGCAGCGGCAAATGGCTTGCGCCGAAAAATTATTGCGACGAGCGTTTTAATTTCGGTGGCGATCGCTATTTTTTGCGCAATTTATACTACCCGAGCGATCGCCATCCCCCTTCAGTCTCTTACAGAAGTCGCCGTAAAAATTACCGAAGAAGGTAACTTAAAAGTGCGAGCGTCGGTGGATGCAGAAGACGAACTCGGCATTCTCGCCGACGCTTTCAACCACGCCCTCGCCCGCGTCGAAGAATCCATCGAAGCTGCTAACGCCGCCAACCAAGCCAAAAGCGACTTCCTCGCTTCCATGAGCCACGAACTGAGAACGCCCCTCAACGGCATTCTCGGTTACGCTCAAATCATGGAAAGGGCAGAAGACCTCAACCAACACCGCAATGGAGTTAACGTCATTCAACAATCCGGCGCTCACCTGCTTTCTCTAATTAACGACATTCTCGACATCGCCAAAATTGAAGCTCGGACATTAGAACTTTGTCCCAAACAGTTTCATCTTCCCTCTTTTTTAGCAGCGATCGCCGAAATGCTGCGGCTGCGGGCCGAACAAAAAGGCATTAGTTTTAACTACATCGCCGATCCGAACCTGCCACCAGGGGTTTGCGCCGACGACAAGCGCTTGCGCCAAGTTTTGATTAACCTCCTGGGGAATGCCGTTAAATTTACCGATCGCGGTGGAGTTACTTTTACAGTAGATGCTCTGGAGCGGAACCCAGGGATAGAAACGGGCAAAATCCGTTTTTCCGTCTCCGATACCGGTCCGGGCATGACCCCAGAAGAGCTAGAAAAAATCTTCTTGCCCTTCTTTCAAGCAGAAGCGAGTTTGAAAAAAATTGAAGGAACCGGACTGGGGTTAGCTATAAGCAAAAAATTGGCGAGCCTGATGGGTAGTGTTATTAAAATAACCAGCGTTCCTGGAGAGGGCACTACTTTCTGGTTCGATCTGGAGCTGCCCGTTACCGCGCAATGGACGATATCTCAGGTGGTTAGCGATCGCCGCAAAACTATCGGTTATGTCGGTCCCCGACGGAAAATTCTCGTTGTTGACGATAAAGATGTCAACCGCGCCGTAGTAACAGAAGTTCTCGCCCCTTTGGGGTTTGACTGTCGCGAAGCTACTAACGGCGAAGAGGGATTAACTGTTGCGCGAGAGTTTTTGCCAGATGCGATCGTTACCGACTTAGTCATGCCGGTTTTGGATGGGTTTGAAATGACTCGCCGCTTGCGTCAAGAACTACCTTTAAAAAATACGATAATTATTGCCTCTTCTGCCAGCGTGTTAAAGAAAGACCAGTTTAATAGTTTGGAGGCCGGGTGCGATGATTTTTTGCCAAAACCTATGGAGCTAGAAAAGTTATTGTTGTGCTTGGAAAAACATCTTAAGTTAAAATGGGTTTATGAATCCCGGGAGGAGTCGGCAACTTCTCCAGAAAAGTCCCCCAGGGTCCCTTCTCAATTTTTAGCGCCACCGCCAGAAGAATTGACAGAAATTTACCGAGCTGCTAAAATTGGCGATATCGATAAAATTGAAAGCGAAGCCATGAGAATCAAACAACTAGACGAAAAGTATCTTTGCTTTAGCGATCGCCTCCTGGAATTAGCAGGGGAATTTGAAGACGGACAAATTCTGTCCTTAATCGAGCCATATTTGTCTCCTTCTTAAATCGAGCGAACCTGGAGCGAATGCGAATTTATTAACTTTTTTATCAATCTCGTTTTCAAATAATGAGAGGTTAGGCAATCTATCGATGAAAAAACTAAATTTATCCCGAAAAATAGGTATTTTCCTCATTATTATAACAGTCTTTTGGAGACCGATCTTAACTGATTTACAGGGGGCAGAAGCCGCCGTTAATTTAACAGATTATCTCTCCTTGATTAACAATAGATTTTCTTTAGGCTTTTATTACGGCTTGATGTCGATCGCCATCGCTTACAATTTATTTTTTCAACGGGCATTTAGAGATAAAAGCTATGGTTTTTATGTATTTTATTTGTTAACTCATGTCTTATTTTTCAGCTTCGCGAATGGTATCTTCTCTGATTATTTGTGGTTGGAGCGCCCTGAGTGGAAGAGCCTCATCCTTACCTTGACTTTGGGACTAAATTTGTTAGCTTTTCTCCTTTTCAATGCCAAATTTTTCTATACTAAATACTTAGTGCCTCGATGGCATTTTGCTATGAAGCTGCTCGTGGCGATCGCCCCTTCTCTTGCTCTATTAACCCCCTTTGTCGATGCTTCAGTTACCCAAACTATTTTGTTAATTATTACCCTAGTAACTCATGCAACAATCTTTGGCATCACCCTGTTAGTTTGGAAACAAGGCTATCCCCTAAAACCTAGCTTTTTCCTAGCTCAACTGCTACTAATTATAGCAGCTTTTCTCTCTAATTTAGCTACCTTAAGATTATTACCCCTTTCTTTAACCTGGCTATTTTTAGCAAGCGTGTTATTTTTCTCCCTAGCTTTAGCCGATCGCCTCAACGAAGTTCTTAAGGAAACAACCCAGGCTCAATCAAAATTTTTCCGCCAACAAGCAGAAGCTATTTCTATCAACCGAGAGTTAAACTTCGCCCTACAAAAAGCTTACGAACAATTAGAAAAACAAGTAGAAAAACGCACCACAGAACTAAACAAAGCCAAAATTGATGCCGAAATTGCCAACCAAACCAAAAGTCGATTTATTGCCAACATCAGTCACGAACTGAGAACCCCCTTAAACGGCATTCTCGGTTACGCCCAACTCTTACAACGAGACCCCAATCTCGACCGAAAACAAAAAGAGGCAACGGACACAATTTACAAATGCGGCTTTCATCTTTTAGCCCTAATTAACGACATTTTAGATATTTCTCAAATTCAGACAAGCCAGATGAAATTGTACCCAAAAGATTTTAACTTTGGGGAATGTTTGGCAGACATTGTTAATCTCGTCCGCCTTCAGGCAACTCAAAAAAATCTCGCCTTTAATTACCAAGGTTCTCCAGAACTCCCCAGGACAGTTTATGCAGACGAAAAACGCCTGCGACAAGTGTTGCTGGAACTCTTAGACAATGCCATTAAATTTACCGAAAAAGGTCATGTTTCCCTAAGAATCGAAGTACTAGAAACAGCGCCAAAAAATCAATCTTCCCAACCTCCAACAGTAAAAATTCGCTTTCAAATAGAAGACACCGGCATCGGCATGACGCCAGAACAATTAACCCAACTTTTTCTACCTTTCGAACAGCTAGATAATTTCGCCCACAAGGCAGAAGGTACCGGTTTGGGCCTGGCAATTAGTCAGAGATTGATCGGAATGATGGGTGGGGATATTCATGTCGAAAGTATCCCAAATAAAGGAACGGGTATTTCCTTTAAATTAGAACTCCAGCTAAGTTCGGCAATCTTAGTTAAACCTAAAGCAAAAAAAATACTCGACACTGGAAATATTATCGGATTTAAAGGAAAAAAGAAGAAAGTTATTGTAGTCGATAATAACAGAGAACACCTTTCCTTTTTAGTTAATTTACTAGCCTCCTGGGGATTTATTGTTACCCAAGCTAATAACGGTATAGAAGGATTAGAAAAAATCAAAGAATTTCAACCAGACTTGATTATTACCGATATTTTTATGTCGGCAATAAGCGGTTTGGAAATGATTAGAAAGTTGCGCCAAGTTCCAGAGTTTAAAAATATGGTTATCCTCGCTTCCTCTGCTAGGGGATATAATTCCGAAGAAACCCTAAGTCTAAACGCGGGGGCTAACGATTTTATCGCCAAACCGATAAAAATTGAGGAATTGCTGGAAAAACTTCAGGTCAACTTGCGCTTGGAATGGCTTTACAAACAGATAGAAAATCCAACAGAAACTCTCGAAGAGCAACCGACAGATTCCTCAGATTCCTCAGAAATTCTTCTACCTCCACCAGCAGAATTACAAGCTATTATTAATGCTGCTAGAATTGGCGATATCGATCGCATCGAAACAGAAGCAACTCGCCTTCGCCTACTCGATGTTGCTTACATTCCTTTTGCCGATAAAATCGCAGAATTAGCTGGAGAATTTAACGATATGGAAATTTTGCGCATTGTTAATGGTTAATTGGGGTGCATCTCAATGCAAGAAGAAAACCAGGAACTTAACGCTTTTTGCGAGCTTGCTAATTGCGTTCTTCTTAATGGCAAAGCCATAAAAAAGTGGGATGACAAAATTTTCTACTCTTGCCTCTAGCAAGATTGCCTTTTGCCTATTATTCATTGCCTAACAACTAACGGGTAAAGCGATGGTAAATTGGGTACCCTTGCCTGGGGCAGAATTACAATTAATAAGTCCGCAGTGTTTGTCTTCAATAATCTGGCGAGTAATAGACAAACCCAAACCAGTGCCTTTACCTACCCCTTTGGTAGTAAATAAATGGTCGAATATTTTAGCCTTCACTTCTGGAGGCATACCAATGCCGTTATCTGCTATCGTAATTAGGGCGCGATCGCCCTTTTCTCCCATCTCGGTTTTAACTTTTATCTTGTTGGGATTGGCGATAATTTCCTCAAAACTCCGTCCCGCATTCAGCTCGTCAAAAGCATCAATAGCATTGGCAAAAAGATTCATAAAAACTTGATTCAATTGTCCTGGATAGCAATTTATTTCGGGTAAATTACCGTATTCTTTTATTATCTCAATATCGGGACGTTTTTCGTTAGCCTTGAGGCGGTGTTTGAGAATCAAAAGGGTGCTATCTATGCCTTCGTGGATATCGAATTTTACTTTTGCCTCCGCATCGCTGCGGGAAAAAGTTCGCATCGAATTGCTAATTTGAGTAATGCGTTTTGTTCCTTCCATCATCGAATCAATTAGCTGGAGAAAATCTTCCACTAAAAAATCGAGGTCGATCGCCTCTATTTCTTCTTCAATTTCTGCCTCGGGATTGGGGTAATGTTTCCGATACAACTTCACTAGATTAATCAAATCTTTGGCATAATTACTAGCATAAGTTAGATTGCCCGAAATAAAACCCACTGGATTATTAATTTCGTGAGCAACACCAGCTACTAATTGCCCTAAAGACGACATTTTCTCGCTCAAAACTAACTGAGATTGAGCTTTTTTTAATGCGGCAGTACGCTGCTCCACTTTTTCTTCTAATTGCACGTTTAAATCTTTTAATTCTGCATTTCTGGCTGCTAATTCTTGGGTCAGTTCTCGAAACTTTATATGCATATTAATTCTGGCTAAAACCTCTTCTTGTTGAAAAGGTTTAGTAATATAATCCACTGCCCCCAAAGACAAACCTTGAACTTTATTATCCGTATCGGCTAAGGCAGTCATAAAAATTACGGGAATTTCATAAGTCTTAGGATTTTGTTTCAGCCGCCGACAAGTTTCAAAGCCATCTATTCCCGGCATCATAATATCCAGTAAAATTAAATCGGCGCTGGTTTCTTCTAATTTAGCAAGGGCGCTTTCCCCGTCTTTTGCTACTAAGACTCTAAATCCAGAATCCCTCAAAAAACTGAATAGCACTTTAATATTGTTGGGATTGTCGTCAACAATGAAAACAGTATTTAACTCTGAATTGCTCATTTTTCTTAAAAACAATAATTTTGTTGAGATGCTTAACTGCTATAATACACCAGAAAATAAGCTAGTGTTTTTAGCCTCCCGTTCCCTCGCGATGCCCCTTCCTTCCCCTTTTTTTGATAGGGCACTACGCCGCCATTATAGCAGTTGCTAAATTTAAAGCAATAGCATCGGTCCCACCATAAAAGTATCCTACAATACTAAATCATCCATCGCCAATTCCTAAAGTGGCTTTAGTTTTTTTTTAGATTTGGTGTGGTTCCTATTGGATGCTTAAATGATATCATAGTAAGATTTACTAAAAAAACAGCAAAAAAGCGATCGCTTTTCCTTAACCTTACCCTATTTCTTTAACCAAACATTAACCATGACAGCCACCCCAGAAACTCTCCATAAATTTGTCATCTTCTGCCAACAGCACATTACTGGCGACGAAAAAGGACAAGCTCAAGCATTCTTAGACCGTTTTTTTCAAGCATTCGGACGCGAAGGCGCTCTAGAAGCAGGCGCAACCTACGAACAAAGAGTTAAAAAAGGTAGCAAAAAAGGTAGCAAAAAAGGTAAAATTGGTTGGGAGCATCGAATATGCAGCAAAAATCTAAAATTTTGTCATCCCACTTATTTATTGCTTTGCCATTAACAATCTTCTAGAACGCAAGCTCGCAAAAAGCGGAGATTGCGCGGATTAATTCTTCTTTGACTGCCACTATCGACGTGACTTCGGCGGTGAAATTGAAGGCAAATAAAAACATCTGTTTTCCAGGAGTAATTCCTGCGGGCAAAGGGTTTAAGTAGGTAGGCAAAAATATTTGCAGAAAATTTTCCCCGTAGAACAGACATCTTGTCTGTTCGGTGTCTAATTAATTTTGCACTCCTACTTATCGTTACTGAGGAGGAGGTTAATCAGTGGATGGAAATAGAACCTAAAAATCGCGATGTTTTGAAGTTGCTGGCAGATGCTACGAGTCTGGCAAAAAGTCCTCGCGGAAAGCCTCAACGCTGGATTATTGATTTTAACAATATGAGTTTGGAAGATGCCAGCAATAGCGATCGCCCCTTTATCTTACTATTTTACAGTGCCGCGAGTCTCAAAGTGGTTTATATTCCTTCCCGCCGAAACTAACTGGTTGCCCGCAGATTCGACAAATGTTGTTACCTCGGAGGATTTTTACATTCTCGGCATTTTGACCTCAAAAATTCATCGCCTCTGGTTCATCGCCTCTGGGTGAAGGCTCAAAGTTCTACTCTCAAAGGAGATACTCGCTACACTCACAACACCTGTTTTGAAACCTTCCCCTTTCCCCAAACCCCCACCCCGGAAACAGTCGCACAAATTAGAACCGCTATCGGTGTCAGGGTGCTGTAGGAGAGCAAAATCCCAGAAACCCGGTAATTCCTGCTTGCGCCGGGTTTCTCGATTTTATTGTATATATAGCTACGCTAAACTTTCTACATCTTGAAGGTCTAAGTAGGTAGGCAAAAATATTTGCAGAAAATTTTCCCCGTAGAACAGACATC
>CAZUCT010000303.1:0-7893 GCA_964619285.1 uncultured bacterium
ATCCATGCTTTAAAAAAACATGGCTTTCAAGCTCTCGTCCTTTTTTCGTAAAAAAGGGAGCATCTCAATGCAATTCAAAAACCTACAATTCAACGCTTTAGGTTAGAGGTCAGAGGTCAGAGGTCAGAGATGTTTGAGGCCAGAGGTTAGAGATGTTGGGAGCATCGAAAAAATTGAGATGTACCCGAGATGTTTGAGGTTCGAGATTTGAGATTATCGCGGTGAAAAAAATATTTTTACAAAGATTCGATGCTCCCGTAAAAAATACTCTATCTGGTTAATTTCTGGAGAGGTAAGCTCGAACATATCGTAAACTATTAAATCAATTTTGTTTTTATCGAGAGGAGATGAATTAATAATTTTATCAAAAAAATTGCTAGTTTCCTCCAACAAAAAAGGTAATCTTTTTAAATCGCTGACTTTAATTTGAGGTTGTTGCTTGGTATTCTTTCTAATAACTTTCATCTGGTATGCCAGATACAAATATAACTGGGAATTTAGCAAGCGTTCGCTATAAATTAAGACTTTCTGCCAATTTTCTTTTTTAAAATTAGAATAAATAGGAGTTAATACATATAAACTATTATTTGCCATAAATTTTTCGGCGGTAAATTTGGCAACTAATCTATGAGATGATTGTCTGAGAAATATTTTGGGCGATTCATAAATTTCTAATACCCCTAAACCCAGTCGCTTTTTGTTTTTAATACCTTCCTTTTCTAGTTTAATTCTAATCTCTTCGCTGAGGCGAAGTTGCAATTCGCGATCGTATTTGATGTAACGAGTAAATCTCAAAGGTTCGTCAGCACTGGATAAAGATTTACTGCCTTCAAGATAAGGCATAATTAATCCGGTTTTATCTCGTTCGTATTCTTGTCTGTCTGCCAAGAATTTATCTGTTAAATCTAAAAGCATACAACAAGTTCTTAAAGATTTTTTAGGAAAGTAATCGCTTAACTTTGGATAGTCTTGGAATTTGTCTAAAATTGTAGTCTGGCAATTAAATTTTATTTGACATTCTCGACCTTCTAACCACTTACTTTGATTAATTTGTTGAAATTTATTTTGAGAAAAATCGCGAACTAAAACAGGAATTAGAGGAGTTTTTTTTGTAAGATGCCAAATTGTTTGACCGCTAGCAACATTTTCAAAATCAGCTAAACCCATATCGATAGATGTTATTTGAAAATGTTCGAGAACCCACTTTCGGAGGTGATAAGCTGAGGTTTCATAAATGGAATTATCCAAGAGGTAAATTAAATGACCTTCTTCTTTTAGCAGATTCAAGCCATGCTCGATAAAAAACATATACAGGTTTAATTTACCATTTTTGACATGGCAGGGAATAAATTCATAGTTATTAAGGTAATAATTTCTCTGGCTTTCTGGTAATTTTTTACTGCGTCTGCCATAAAATGTCACGAAAGGAGGATTGCCAAAAACATAATCAAATTTTAAATTTCGTTTGATTTCTATAAGGCGATCGCTGTCTCTATAAACCGGATTAAATTCTTTCATAAAATCCAATCCAGTTGGTGCTTTAACCGTAAAATCTGTCAAATATAAGTTGAGTTTTTCATAAGTAGAAATATCGATGCTAAAAAAATGCTCTAATTTAAGTAAAAACCTAATTTTACATATTTCTAGAGATTCGGAATCTAGCTCTAAACCATAAACAGAATTTAAAAGCTCTTCTAAGGAAAAAGAAGAAAAGTTTGCCAGCAGTCGATCGCTCAAGCCTAAAATAAAATTCCCACTACCAACCCCGGGGTCTAAATATTTATAACCTGGCTCGATTTCTATTCGTGAAATAATCCGTTCTACGGAAGACTCAGAGGTATAAAAAGCTCCAAAGCGGCTAGGTCGCGATTTTTCAAATTCTCTTAAAAGGTCAAAATTAGACCGGGAATCTAACTCTAATTCTAATGCCAGTTTGTCAATCAAAAAATTCTTTAAAACCCGGGTTTGGAGTTGAGATACGAGGCTGAAAGCAGCTTTTTTAAACTCGGAGGAATAAAAAACTTTTTCGGGGATATTGTTGGCGGCAGGGGTTTTAAATTGTTGTACTATAGTCACTGTTGGTTCGGTTAATTTTTAAGAAATTATTATAGAGCATCAAAATGACTAACGTCTTAGGTATAGATGGGGGCGGCACTAAAACCGTCGCCGTGTTAGCGAACCAAACCGGTCAACTTTTGGGGGCGGGGGATGGGGGACCGTCAAATTATCAAAGTGCGGGTATCGAGACTGCCAAACATTCTTTAGAGTCTGCCATTTTACAAGCTACTAAAAATCATCGAGAACCAGTAACAGCAATTTGTCTGGGATTAGCTGGAGTGGGGCGACCTGAAGATGTTCGGGTCGTCCGCAGTTTGTTAGAAGAGGTCATCCACCGCACTCCATCGGTGAAATGGTCCCTACAACCGAATGCTGTTGTTATTTGTAGCGATAGCGCGATCGCTCTTACTGGCGGGGTAGGTCGTTCGGTGGGTGTTGTGGTTGTTGCGGGCACCGGTTCGATGGTTTTCGGTCAAAACAGTCGGGGAATAACTAAGCGAGCTGGCGGTTGGGGTTATCTTTTGGGCGATGAAGGGGGCGGTTATAATATCGCCATTCGCGGACTCCAAGGGGCTTTGAGAGCTTACGACGGACGGGGAATGCCTACTATTCTGGTGGAAGAATTTCAAAAAGAATTAGAGCTCCACCACTTAGAAGATTTAGTAAAACTGGTTTATCGTTCGGGGTGGCAGGTTAAGGAGGTTGCTGCTTTAACTCCGATAGTGGATCGGGCGGCGGCTAAAGGAGATGCGGTGGCTAATACTATTATTGATGAGGCCGTGGAAGAGTTGGTTTTAGGAACTCGGGCTGTTAGTTCTGCTTTATTTAGCTCCCAGGAAGAGTTTGAAATCGTGACTATGGGCGGAATTTGGCACGGCCAAAGTCATTTTCGGAGCCGGTTTGAAACGAGAATTGAGGCGATCGCTCCTCCTGCTAAGGTAATTTGGCCCCGACATCAACCGGCTTTGGGGGCGGCACTTTTGGCCTTGGCAGCTTTGGGCCAATATCCGCAACTTTAACTAATTAACAATTAACAATTAACAATTAACAATTAACAATTTTCCTTATCTTCCTTATCTTCCTCCTGGATTTTTGATTTAATTAATTATCTTCGTTAACTTCTTTAATTTCCTTATTTTCTAATAATAAAAAAGCATTTATAAGTCTTAAAAAATATTTCCTGAAAGCAACAAAAAAGCTGGTAAAACGTCGATGTAATGTGTAAGAATAAAAAATAAATTTGAGGAGAAAATTGCGATGTTAAAATCTAATCGTTTGCTTTCTGGAGCTTCCATCGTCCTAGCTTTAGGCATGACCATGACGGCGGTAGCCCCCACTGTAAAAGTGACGCCGGCAGTAGCCCAAAATTATCCGCCATCCTACCAACAATTAAAAATACCGGCGGGGACTTATATCGGGGTGGAATACGAAAAGGAAAAAATTATCGTCACACCGGACGAATCTATGTCGGTAACTCTGAAAGTAAAACAAGATATCAGAAGCGTACAAGGAACGGTATTAATTCCTAAAGGCAGCGAAATTATTGGCGAACTAAAACCGGCTTATGGAGGTTCGCAGTTTTTCGCCGAACGAGTAATAGTTAACGATGCGAAAAAATATCCTCTGGATGCTGTTTCGAGAGTGATTACGGAAACTAAAAGGATTGAAAAAGGGGCCAGCGCCGGGGAAATTTTGAGAGGGGCCGCTATTGGTGGGGCGGCGGCTACGGCTCTTTCTGGTATTTTGGGCGATAAGGCGATCGCCACCGAAGAAGTTTTGGGCGGAGCCGGCATTGGGGCCATTGCTGGAGTCTTATTCGGTCGTAACAAAACGGAAGTCATTGTCATCCGTCCAGAGGAAGATTTGAATTTAAGGTTGCGTTCGGATCTAGTAGTAGTTCGCGGTTATTAAACAAGTTCGTAGTAATCGCTTCAGCGATTTTAATAGTTCGTAGTAATCGCTTTAGCGATAGAAAAGTTCGTAGTAATCGCTTTAGCGATTTTAATAGTTCAATGTCCAGAAAATTTGAAAAGCAAATAGCGACCTTTTTCTGTAGTTTTTGTTTGGCAATTGGCATCTATTATCTTTGTTATGGGGGCAGTGGCGAGGCGATCGCTCCCCCAGAACCGGTCAAGGAAACCGTCGCCCAAGCGGCAAATAACCCCAAATTTGCCATACCGATCGACTGCCAGCTAAACGAAAATTGCTTTATCCTTTTATATAGCGATCGCGACCCCGGCCCCGATGCTATAGACTTCGGTTGCGGTCGCCAAACCTACGACACTCATAAAGGAACAGACTTTGCCATTCCCGACGAACGAACTATGGCGCGAGGTGTGGCGGTAACGGCGGCAGGCCCGGGGAGAGTGTTGCGAGTGCGGGATGGGGCGAGCGATCGCCGGGTGAAAAACGAGGCAGACAGAAATGCAGTTGAAGATACAGAATGCGGTAACGGCGTAGTTATCGATCGCGGCAACGGTTGGGAAACTCAGTATTGCCACTTGCGCAACGGCAGCGTGGCGGTTCGACCGGGGGATGCGGTGGAAACTGGTACGGTTTTGGGCATGGTGGGAGAGTCGGGTTTGGCGTCTTTCCCCCACGTTCATATTTCTTTCCGCTACGAAGGTCGGGTGGTAGATCCGTTTGTGGGACCCGAGGCCGGTCCGGGTTGCAATGTAGCGCCAGAACCTATTTGGCAGCAACCATTAAGTTATAAACCGACTGGTTTAATTCGGGCGGGTTTTTCTGGTGAGGTGCCCGATATGGATGCTCTCTGGGAAGGGCGTTTTGCTGAAACGGTTTTGCCCGCCAACAGTCCGGTTTTGTTGTTTTGGGTTCAGGCTTACGGCGTACTTGAGGGGGATAAGGAATATTATCGAGTTTTCGACCCCAGGGGGAATGCGGTTATCGATACGAGTAAGGAAATTGAGTCTAGTGCTAAGACGTGGATGGGTTATGCGGGGAAGCGAAATAATCCCCAACGTCGGTTACAGTCTGGCACTTGGCGGGGGGAATATCGTTTGGTTAGGGATGGTAAGGTGTTGGTGGAGGTTAAAAAAGAGGTGGAGTTGGGTGGAGTTTAAATGCTCGATCGCACACCAGAAACCGGGTTTTTTGAAAAAACCCGGTTTCTTAAGTCTCTGTGGGGGCGATCGCTTTTTGGTTTGCAGTGAATATTGTGGCTGATGGGTTGGCGGCGGGTGGATAAAAAAGTGTGGTTAGCAGCGGATGTTGTAGCGGACGAGCCAAAATAAAAATACCTTAAAAAGTAGGTTGGGTGGAGCGAAGCGGAACCCAACAAATACGTCGGGTTCCACGAAGGTCCGCACGACCTACAGAATGCGCCGGCGTTGGTATTGGCAGAAATTACCCGGTTTCTTTGCAAAAGGTCGCCAAAAAGGATTTAAGGAAATGATAATCCTTCAATTGTCGAGTCGTTTGGGAGCGATGTTGCATCCGCAAGGCAACGCCTCCGCCCCTGAAATAGAACACTGCATTACTCAGTTATCCGCAGAACAATTACAAAGTCTAGCAGTGGCATTTTTAAACTTTAGCAGCCGCGAAGATTTAGTTGCCTGGTTCGATAATTTAAGCTAAAATAGATTTAGTATCCCCAGAAACCCGGTTTTTTGAAAAAACCGGGTTTCTTAAGCTGTTTTGTTACCAATTAAAAAAAAATGAAATTTATCAATCCCAAAACCGACTTTGCTTTTAAAAAAATCTTCGGTTCTCCCCAAAGCAAAGATATCTTAATCAGCTTTTTAAACGCCATCCTTTACGACGGAGAACCCACCATCAAAGATTTAGAAATAATCGACCCTTACCTCGCACCAAAAATTAAAGGTATAAAAGATACCTATTTAGACGTGCGAGCTTTTTTAAGCAGCGGTAAAAAAGTCATTATCGAGATGCAAGTATTGAACGTGGAGGCTATGGAAAAACGCATCTTGTACAATGCGGCTAAGTCATATTCCTTGCAACTAAAAAAAGGGCAAAAGTACCATTTATTAAATCCGGTAATTGCTTTAACAATTACTGATTTTACAATGTTTGAAGACAGCGAGACAATTATGTCTTGGTACGTCCTCAAAGAAAAGAAACAATTGACGGATTATCCAGAAAGCGACCTGGAATTAGTCTTTGTGGAATTGCCGAAGTTTCAGAAAAGTTTAGAGGAGTTATCCGACTTAAAAGAAAAGTGGATGTTCTTTTTAAAATACTGCGAAGAGCTGTCAGAAATACCCGAACCTTATAACGGTATTTCCGAATTTAGTCAAGCTTTTGAGATTGCCAATAAAGCGAATATGAGCGAGGAGGAGTTGGAAGATTTGGAAAGGCGGGAAATATTTATTCAAGACCAAATAGGCTCTAGAGAACTTGCTTTCAGAAAAGGAAAAGTAGAAGGTCGCCAAGAAGGTATTCAGGAAGGGCAATTAAATTTATTAATCCTTCAATTGTCGAGTCGCTTGGGAGCGATAGCCCCTGAAATAGAACACCGCATTACTCAGTTATCCGCAGAACAATTACAAAGTCTAGCAGTGGCATTTTTAAACTTTAGCAGCAGCGAAGATTTAATTGTTTGGCTAGATAATTTAGGATGAAATAGAAAAGTAGGTTGTGCGGAACGGAGTGGAACCCAACATCGTTAGGACTTACGCACTCCCAACGTATTTCTGTCATTGCGAGCGAAGCGAAGCAATCTCAGACGACTAAAGTCGTTACTACGAACTTTCTTGACGATCGCCTCCACCGAGATTTAAGAAACCGGGTTTTTCGCATATTCCCGGTTTCACGCGTGGGAGAAAGTGCATCTTGTAGGTTGGGTGAAGTGAAACGGAACCCGACAAAGGCGATCGCTGAGTGACAGTACCAAGGCGGGTACATCTTGTGGGTGAAGTGCAAGGGAGCCCGACAAAGGCGATCGCTGAGTGACAGTACCAAGGCGGGTACATCTTGTGGGTGAAGTGCAAGGGAGCCCGACAAAGGCGATCGCTGAGTGGAAAAACAACAATACCTTGTTGGCCAGCAGACGAAAGGTTGTAGTAGAAGATTTTAATGGAGATGGCAAACTAGATATTGCGGTAACAAACCGATATTCTGATAACGTCTCCATCTTACTTAACACCACCAAAATTGCAACGACTAAGCCAAAAATTGCCATTGAAAACGAGAGGATAGTCGAAGGCAACAAAGGACGCAAAAACGCCAAGTTCGCCGTCACATTAGACGAGGCAAGCGACCAAACAGTTAGAGTCAACTACGCCACTGGTAACGGTAGCGCCAAAGCAGGGAAAGATTACCGCAAAACTAATGGCACTCTAACCTTCAAACCCGGTCAAACCAGAAAGACCGTAACCGTTCCCGTCTTTGGCGACACTCTCGACGAAGGCAACGAGAAATTTAAAGTCAACCTCAGCAAACCCAAGAACGCCAAATTGGGAGACCGGCGAGGTATCGGCACCATCCGCGATAACGATAAAGTCGTGCCCCAACTCTCTATTGGAGATGCCACAGTCACCGAAGGCGACGACGGCAGGAAACAAGCGAAATTTACTGTCACCCTCAACGCCAAGAGCAAAGATACGGTTCGGGTAAACTACCTCACTGGCAACGGTACCGCCGATGCCGGGGAAGATTATCGTCGGACTAACGGTCGTCTCACTTTCAAACCGGGTCAGCGGCGGAAGACGATAACGGTTCCCGTCTTTGGCGACATCATCGATGAGAAAGACGAGAAGTTTCAGGTAACTTTGAGTAAACCCAGGAATGCTAAATTGGAAGATAAACGGGGTATTGGGACGATTCGCGATAACGATTAGGTTTGGGGAACAGGCA